>NZ_JBQCGW010000255.1:0-10848 GCF_051955275.1 Pseudobacter sp.
CACTGATTTCAATGATTATGATGTGCTCACCAAAACCCTGCTCAGCTCGGATTATAAACTGGTGAGTGGTTCCCGCATCAGCAGGGTGGGGGCAGACATTACCAGAGCCGGTGCGCGGCAGCTCATCAGTAAGGTGATCAACAAATGTATCCGGCTGATCCTGGGTATGAATTTCCAGGATACACAATGTGGCGCAAAAGTAATGAGCAGGGATGCTGCTGAACTGGTGTTCAGGGAACCTTTCATTACGCGTTGGTTGTTTGATGTGGAGATCTTCTTACGTATGAAAAAAAACTATGGCAGGGAAGAGGTGAAACAACTTATTTACGAGCAGCCATTGAAAAGATGGATACATGCCGACGGGTCAAAGCTGTCCATGAAAGACTCGGCAAAGATCGTCGGGCAGTTGACGAAGATCTGGGCTCATTACAGGAACTACCCTGCAAAATCTAAATACCATCAAAATGCCTCATCAACTGAATAATGACACAATCACTCCGGCCTTGAATATCTACCGCGTGCCTTCTCAGTTGACTGCAGTCAATGCACTTTCGGAAAAAGAGGCCATATTGGCTTTCTGCCGGCATAATACAGAAAAAGTAATAATAGATATGACGCAGGTGACTGAAACTGATATTGCAGGAATCAATGTGCTGGTACAGGCCTGGATGGCTGCATCAGACAACGGTATTTCCCTGGAACTACGGATCAGGAGAAGGAGTGAAGCACATAAGATCCTGTTGATCACAAAATTGGAAAAATGGTTTAAACCGGTATTGATTTGATGCCGGATGCACGAAATAAAACGGCCATTCAGGGAATATGGCTGTTCATCAGCACCATTTTGGTAAACCTTGGAAACTACCTGGTAAACCTCCTGCTGGGCCGATGGTTGCCTCCGGAAAAATTTGCTGAGGTAGGTTTATTGGTGACCTTGCTGTTGGTGATGTCATTTGTGGCACTGGCCTTTCAACTGACGGCTGCCAGGTATGCGGCACTGCATGCTGCTGAAGCTGAATCTGCAGTACTGGCCAGATACCTCTCATGGCTGAAAAAAAAGGCCTGGGCCTGGGGCCTGATCATTGCCGTTCTTTTGACAGCGCCCTCTTTGTACTGGCAGTCATTTTTCAAAACCAGCTCATGGACCATTTTTCCTGTGCTGGGTATCTCTGTTCCCATTTACCTGCTCATGAGCATTCAGCGGGGTGCATTGCAGGGCACAGGAAAATTCATAAGGCTGGCTTTTTCCTACCAGGCTGAAATGCTGCTCCGGCTAATGCTCACCGTTATAGCAGTAACTGCTGACTGGGGATTGACCGGTATTTCATTAGCTATAACAGGTTCATTGCTGGGGGCATGGCTGGTTGCTCAAATTCATTTGCCAGCTGCTTCCGGTGCACTGACAGACAAAGCCGAAGTCAGGCATTTCCTGCTGCTGATCCTGGTGTATGAATGCAGTCAGATCCTCATCAATAATTGCGATGTTATACTGGTAAAACATTTTTTTCCGCCCGGGGAAGCAGGACTGTATGCGGCACTGGCGCTGATAGGAAGACTGGTTTATTTCGGTACCTGGACTGTAGTGACACTGCTTTTCCCTTTAGTGATAAAGCTGGAGAAGGAAGGCAGGCCACATCTGTTGTACTTTTTCGGAGGACTATTGACAGTGGCATGCCTTGGTGGTTGCATTGTAGTGGCCACCTGGCTATTCCCTGAATGGATGGTAAGGATATTGTTTGGTGAACCTTATCTTGGCATAGCAGGCTATTTATGGAAATATTCACTGGCCACAGCACTTTTTGCGTGCGCCAACGTTTTCGTGTATTACAATGTATCCCTCAACAGAAGGTTGCCTGTATGGTTGACCATAATTGCCGGACTGTGCCAGGTGGTGCTGATATGGAAGTTCCATTACAGCTTTGATCAGGTGATTAACATCCAGATCTGGCTGATGACAGCGTTGATCCTGCTGCTGATGATGGTTCAGGCAATGTATGAGCATGGCCACAAACAAACTTCCAGGAGCATTAACTGAATCTGATTTCATGAAAAAACACCTGTTGGTCTTATTCTTTTCTGTACTTTTTTTCTCCGGCCACGCGCAGGATGCGTTGCAGCCAGGCTATGTAATGCTGGAGAAAGGTGAGTTTGCGGCTGCCGCTGTGTTCTTTGGGAATTATCTACAAAAAGATCCCGGTAACCGCACGGCCAGGCTTTGTTATGGAAGGGCCATCGGTCTTTCAGGCCAGCCGGAAACAGCCAAAAAGATTTTTGATAGCTTGCTCATCAGGTATCCTGGTGATTTTGAGATCCTCCTCAACAGTGCAGAAGCATTGATGTGGAACAAGGAATTTGAGCAGGCTAAAAATGCATACTATCACTTGTTGCTGACACAGCCCGAGAACTTTCCGGCAACGCTGGGATATGCCAATGCCCTTTCCGGTATCCGGTCATACGATTCCGCCCTCGTTCATATCGATAAAGCTTTGCGGCTAATGCCTGGTAATGCTAATGCAATGGTCAGCAGAAAATATACCCGGCTTGCACTGGCAGACCAACTGATGAAATTGAATTTATACGATCAGGCAACCAGCTATCTTCAGCAAAACCTAAAGGACTTTCCGGAAGACGGGGAAACTATGTTCGTAGAAGCGCAGTTGCTCACCATGACCAAAAAATTCCGGGAAGCTTTGTTTATTCAAAAGCAACTGCTGCAAAAAAGGAAGCGGGCAGTGGATGCGGCCCTTGGCATATCCTATATTCTTTTTCTTCAGAAGAAAAAGAAACTATCCCTTGTTTATGCTGATACTGCTGTGATGTTGGCTTCAGACACGTCCACTATGCTCAGGGCACGCCTGGGAAGGGTGGTGGCGCTGGGTTGGAATGAGAAGTTTGCAGCAGCTTTCCGTGAGCTGGATTCACTGGAAGCCGGTTACCCGCGAAGTACAGATATACAAGTGAAAAGGGCGATGCTGCTTGCCTGGCAGAAGAACTTTGGCAAATCGGAACTCCTGTTCAGGAACGTACTCCAGCAGCAACCTACTTCATTTGATGCAAATATGGGACTGGCGGATGCACTGTTTGCCAGGGAACTTGATCAGCAGTCATACAGCTTTCTGGATTCCACCCTGCACTATTATCCTGGTCAGAAAGATGCCAGGGAATTCATGCAGAAGATCAGCCTCAGACACGCCCCCACGATCACCGCCGACGGATTCCGCAGCACAGATAAAGGTGGCAATGAGTCATATAATTACCATGTTGGTGTGGCATTTGACATTGTTCCGAGATTGAGGATGGCAATGGATTACAGAGCCAGGCACACGCGAGACAAGCATTCGGATCAGCATGCAAGCAACGAACATTATACACTGGGATTAAGGTATCGTGTCAGTTCAAGCCTGTTGTTGAATGGGGCCCTGAACAGCAGCCAGTTGAACGGGACGGAAAATAAACATCAGTTGCTCGCAGATATTGCTGCAGAATGGAAGTTCGCACGCTGGCATACCGCAGAGCTTCGCTACAGGAGTGATGTGCAGAATTTTACTACCAGCCTCATCAACAGCAATATCACCATGAATAATTATATACTTACCTATAACCTGGTCACTCCGGTAAAGCTCGGCTTGTTTTCCCAATATTATTATACCTCTTACAGCGATCATAATAATCGCGGCCTGCTGTTTGCCTCACTCTATTATAATATTCTTACAGATCCTGTGTGGAAAGCAGGGATCAATTACAATCAGCTGCGTTTTGATGACCAGGTACCCGCAAAATATTTCAGTCCGGAACAATTCAGGAGTTATGAATTGTTCAGTGCAGTTGAAAACCTCGAGATACCGGGAAAGAAATGGCTGTACCAGGCTCTGGTGGCAGGCGGTTTTCAGAAGATCGATAAGGAATCCGGTCAGGCTATTTACCGTTTTAACGTTACACTTGGGTACAAGCCTGCCCCTGCTTTCCAGGTGCTTGCTTATTTTCTGCACAGTAACAGCGCCAGTTCAACCGTTGCAGGGTTTACTTACTCGGAAATGGGAATTAAAATAAAATACATCTTACTGCAGTGGTACAAAGGCATGAAGTAAGCTGGAAGAACTGGCTGTTGTCGTTTCCCGGATAAGGTCATTATTTTACCGTTCAAACGAACAGACTTGCCAGATGAAATATAAACCGCTATGTTGTTGTACAAATATTCACCATGAAGCGCTGTACATTTATCCTGGCACTTATTATCTCATTTACTGTTGTCAAATCTCAGGCACAGCCGAAATTCCCCGGAAACTTTATCGGCCACTGGTACGGCAAACTCAACTGGTATTCTTACGGCGCTGCCAATCCGCGTATTGTTGATATGGAATTGCATATCCAACCTTCCAGAGATAGCATCGATCAATACATCTGGCATATCATTTACGGCAAGCCTTCTGAAGACAGCCGGCCATATTTATTGAAAGCAATTGACACTGCAAAGGGTCATTGGGTGATAGATGAAGTGAATGGCATCAGGCTTGACCAGTACTGGAAAGGAGGCAAGCTTGCAGGAGCTTTTACTGTAAGTGGTAATACTATTGTCAACAGCTACTGGATGGAAAATGACGAACTACACCTGGAATTTTTCTCCTATCCTGTAAAAGCAATAACAACCAGCGGTAATGGAACGGAGGAGTCTCCGAAGGTTGACAGTTATCATATCAGGTCTTATCAACAAGCCGTTCTGAAGAAAAAATAAACAACTGACATTCATCTCTTCTTTGCCTTGTATTTTTTACACAATCCTCTTTCTCTCCGGCTTCTCACTATTTTATATTACTTTCGCGCTGCAATTGGTTTCTGGCATTCATTTCACGATGCCAGGATTAAAAGGGAATCAGGTGCGAAACCTGAGCAGACCCGCTACTGTAAGTTCTGTATAACACTTTGACAATCTACACGCCACTGTTTTTAGTGAACAAAAACGGGAAGGCCGCTCAAAGTGGGAACAAGCCAGGAGACCTGCCACTGCAGATAGATTTTAAGCTTTCGAGGATGAGGCTTGAAACAAATTCGACCATTTACCCGGTCTACGTGTTTTCGTTTTTTATCCTGTAAGCTATCCATAATCAATCAATTATTGGATATATGTCAAACGCATTAAAAACGTTGCTGATAGCGTTTTTTGCATTTTTTGGCAGGTATTCGTATGCGCAGCATTCGCGGAAAGATGCTGCTCGTATCGATACCGGCCGCATCAAAACCTTACCCGGCGTTACAGTTTCTGCAACGCCATTCAGAGAAGTGATCCCTTCTCAGAAACTCTCCGGCGAAAAACTGAAGAGCCTTAACAGCTATTCGGTAGCTGATGCCATTCGCTATTTTGCCGGCGTGCAGGTGAAAGATTATGGAGGGATCGGTGGCCTCAAAACTGTGGACATGCGCAGCATGGGCACCAATCATATGGGTGTATTCTATGATGGCATCCAGCTGGGCAACGCACAGAACGGACAAATAGATCTTGGAAAGTTTTCCATGGATAATATCGAGTCCATCTCTCTTTACAACGGGCAGAAGAGCGATATCTTTCAACCTGCCAGAGATTTCTCATCATCCGGCACCATCTATATCCGCAGCCGAAGGCCTGCTTTCGATTCTGCAAAAACCACCAATGTAAAAGCGGTCTATAAAACAGGCTCTTTTGATCTGATCAATCCTTCTTTATTACTGGAGCATAAGTTTACCGATAGTTTAGCCGCTTCCTTCAGTGGTGAATACGTGAACTCTTCCGGGCGTTATCCGTTCCGTTACAGAAGAGTGTTGAGCGGAACACGAAAGACCGCCTGGGATACAACAGCCACCAGAGAAAACGGAGACATCAATGCACAAAGACTGGAGGCGGGATTGTTTGGGAATATCACGCGCGGGTACTGGAATGTCAAGACTTATTTCTATAATTCTGAAAGAGGAATACCCGGCGCCATCGTAAACAATGTTTGGCTGCGCTCCCAAAGACAGTGGGACAGAAATTTCTTTTTACAGGGTTCCTTCCAGAAAAATATTCTCAGTGGCTACGATATCCAGGTAAACGCGAAGTATGCCAATGATTTTATGCGGTTTCTGAACCCTGATACCACGCTGCTTTATATCGATAATAAGTTCTACCAGAAAGAATGGTATGCTTCTCTTGCCAATAAATACAATCTCACACAAAAGATCAGCATCAATTTATCTACTGACTTCCAGTACAACACGCTCACTGCAAACCTGGATGGTTTTGTATTTCCCAAAAGACTCACTTCCCTGGTGGCACTTGCCGGGGCCGCAGAATTCTGGAAGGTCAAATTGCAGGCAAGTTTGCTTGCGACATTCATAAAAGAAGAAGTTTCGGCGGGTAACACGGTAACCGGTGAAGCGGCCGTTTCTGCTCCTTCAAAAAAAGAACTGACACCTGCATTCTTCGTTTCCTTTAAACCCTTTCCCAAAGCGGACTTCAACGTAAGGGCCTTTTACAAGAATATTTTCCGGATGCCCACTTTCAACGACCTGTACTACACTGATATAGGCAATATCAACCTGAATCCTGAATACACGCATCAGTATAATATCGGGTTTGCCTATCGTAAGATTTCTCCGGAGTCAGTGTTGAGGGAATGGCAGTTATCCTCTGATTTTTATTTCAACCAGGTTACAGATAAAATAGTAGCTGTACCCAAAGGCAGCGGTATGTATCGCTGGATGATGGTGAATTACGGCTACGTGGAAATCATAGGAACCGATATGGTGGCCGATATGGCTTTTGCCCTGCCTGCTGATCTCGGGCTGAATGTAAGAGTCACCTACACTTACCAGAAAGCACAGGATTTTGCGATCCGGAAAAATATTGAACTGCAAAAGATGACCTGGGGAGGACAGATCCCTTATATCCCCTGGCATAGCGGTTCAATCATTTCAAGTGTACAGTATAAATCATGGCGATTGAACTACAGCTTTATCTATGTAGGTGAGCGATATACCAATTCTGCCAACATACGAGAGAATTACGAACAGCCCTGGTACACCAGCGATCTGTCTGCATCCAAAGATCTTACATACAAAAGATTCCGTTTCCGGATTGCCGGCGAGCTCAACAACGCGCTCAACCAGGATTATGATGTGGTACAAAACTATCCCATGCCGAAACGTAATTATAAAATCATCTTATCCGTTGAACTATGAAAAAAGATCCGTTATTCTTCATAGTGCTTTTGTTGTTGGTTCTGTTGACTTGCTCTTGCAGAAAGGATATAGAAGTATTCATGAATGAAGACACTACCCTGGAGCCTCCTTCCAGCAATGGTTTTTTGGGATTCTATATGCTCAACGAAGGCAATATGGGGAGTAATAAAAGTACGCTTGATTATTTCGATTACACTACCGGCACTTTCCAGCGGAATATTTATGGAGCCAGGAATCCAACCGTTCCCAAAGAGCTGGGCGATGTAGGCAATGATATCGCAATCTATGGAAGCAAGCTCTACGCCGTGATCAATGCCAGTAATAAAGTGGAAGTGATGGATGCAGGAACGGCTAAAAGGACCGGCCAGATCCAGATCCCCAACTGCCGTTATATCAAGTTCCATGAAGGATATGCCTACGTTACTTCTTACGCAGGGCCTATTGAAGTGAATCCCAATTACACGCAGAAAGGATATGTGGCAAAAGTAGACACTACAACATTAAAAGAAGTTGCCAGATGCATAGTAGGCTTTCAGCCGGATGACCTGGAAATTTCAAATGGAAAGATCTATGTGGCCAATTCCGGAGGTTATATGGGAGCAGGCAATACAGAGAAATATGAGAAGACGGTTTCTGTAATTGACATCGCCACTTTTAAAGAAGATAAACGCATCGACGTGGCTTACAATCTCCACCACCTGCAGTCAGATAAGCGCGGCAATCTATGGGTAACCTCCCGGGGCGATTATAAGAACCTGCCTTCCAGGCTTTATTTCATAGACAAAGACCAACAGAAGGTGACTGATACGCTGCCCATTGCCGTCAGCAATTTTTACCTGGATGGCGACTCCCTCTATATCTACAGCACGGAATGGAGCTATGTCACCTATTCCAATGTGATCACTTATGGTATCGTGAATACACTTACCCGTAAGATCGTTACCCGCTCATTTATTACAGATGGCACAGACAAACAGATAGAAATCCCTTACGGAATACTGGTACACCCGGTAACTAAAGACATCTATGTTACCGATGCCGGGAACTATGTATCCCCCGGAATGCTCTATTGCTTTACCAAAGCCGGCAGAAAGAAATGGAGCGTACGTACCGGTGATATCCCCGCACACTTTACTCTTTTACCTCAACAATAAAAGCAACGCTCATTTTTAAAAAGTATAGACTGAATGTAAAACGTATGAAAAAACACATCCTTTGCAAACTGCTGGCAGTTGTTATATTATTTGCCTTCTCCTGCAGGAAAGAGCAATACCGGGCTCCGGCTATTTCCGGTGTCACGGGCGATGCCATTGTTATGAATATCGGCGATAAGATGATACTGGCGCCAACCATCACTAACCTGAAAGGCAATACCTACAGCTGGCTGGTGAATGGAACACAGGTGGCAACCGGTGAGATCAGTTACACGTTTGCTGCTACTGAACCGGGAAACTTTGACGTGACCTTCAAGGTTGACAACAAAGGAGGCACTGACCAGCAGATATTTAAAATTGTGGTAGAGAAAACGATTGCTGTTTCCATAGCCGAAGGGATTACTGTGCCTAAGTGTTCAGTAATGGAAATTGCTCCCGCCGTTACTGGTCCTGAACGTAATGATTACGATTATGAGTGGACCATCGGAGATTCTGTTATCGGTAAAGAGCTCAACCTGAACTTTATTGCTGCTGATGCCGGAACTTATGCCCTCACCCTTCGCGCCAGCGCAGGCAAGCAGACGTCAAAATTCACCCGAAATGTTACTGTTACTGAAGCTTCTTATCTGAAGAATGCAAACACCCTGGTGGAATATCTGCCCTCTCCTGGTAAAAATCACAACTGGTCCATCATCGGGTATGCAGAGAACTGGCAATATGGAGGAGAAAATCCTTTGCCGTACAATGAGTTTCTGAGCAAAGCTTCTGAATTAAGAAAGCAGGTGGGAGGAAATAATTCACTGTTCTTGGGAGGCTGGGGAGGCTCAGCTACTTTCAAATTTGATCATACCGTAGTGAATGTTCCCGGAAAACCGGATATGGAAATAGCTGCCACACATTCCAACAATGATCTGCCAGCTATTTACGTGGCCTGGGATAAAAACAAGAACGGTCAACCTGATGCCGATGAGTGGTTTGAGATCAAAAACGCAGATTATGGCATCGAAGATCTCCCCGAATACCAAATGACCTTCACCTACGACAGAACTGAGACCGATACAAGAAGATTCTATTCGTATTTCAAATGGAAGGATAATCAGGAAGAGCCTTTGCAAGGGGAAATCGTTACCAACAAAACCTTCACCAGCTCCAAAACCACCAGCGGCGCTTTTTCCACCAGGGGCTTTTTTCCCGGACTGAACGTGATCAATGCCGACACAAAAGCTACTGCCATGCTGGAAGGATGGCCTTCTACTTTCACACGCAAAGGTAAACGCATCACCAAAGATCTTTCCGGTTCTGTACAATTCTATCAGACCAGAAATATTGATATCGACCTGGCCGTAAATGAAAAAGGAGAACCTGTACAATTACCTGGAATAGATTTTATCAAAGTTCAGAAAGTCATCTATCCTTTCCTGAAGGATTTCAATGATGGCAACAAATACAAAGACTTCAACATGGAAGAATCACGCATGCTTCAGGTGAATACCATACTGGATAAGCATCTCAAAAACTAATTGTAAAGCCGGGCATCAAGAAAATATAATTAACCACAGACCTTAATTCTTATTTATGAAAAGAGCAATCCTTGATCTGAAGCTGATGGCAGTTCTGGTACTTGTACTGGCTGCATCCTGTTCAAAAAAAAATGATACAAAGTCTGCATCTGCTGAAGGGCGAAATACCCTGACTTCCTCCTATACCATCGATTTTGAAGGCATAAGCCGGAGTTATATGGCGGATTCTACTTCTTACGCAGACAATGCATATTCTTCCTGGGGTGGAACGCAGATCTTGCCATATGTTCACTCGCCCAGCAACCTGAAGTTTGCTATCAAAGGGGCTGGCAGTGGACCTGTTGATTACTGGAACGGAGGATTCATTGTTTCCGACTGGAACTACAAATCAAATATTGCCGGTAAAACCGGCGACTGGTGGTATTCTTATCTCAATCAGGCCAGTGTTTATTCCGGAACCCATGGTGCTAAGAATGGCGGCTACGGCGGCAGCAGCAATTTTGCTGTAATGTTCGGTTACGTGGATGGCTATAATTCCAGTTTCGCTACACGACCTACTATCAATTTTACATCCGGTAGTGGATTTGTAGATGGAATGTATATCTGCCTTTCTTCTTACACCTATGGTGTGATAGAGTACGGAAATACTTTCGGTACAGGTGTGGCAACACCGCTGAAGAACATCAATGGAGGACAGGGTTATCTTAAGTTACTGGCCTATGGTTTTAACGGCAGCACGCCTACCAATGGAGGCGCACCTGTTGAGATCATGCTGGCAGCTTACAATAACTACCTGCCTGTTGTAGCGCCCCGTACTGCCTGGACTTATTTCGACCTGACAGATCTGGATGAAGTTACCCGAATTGAATTTAATATTCAGGGCAATGATTCAGGCATGTTCGGACTGAATACGCCCGCCTATGTGTGCATGGACAATATTACTGTAACACAGTAATTGTATTAATAAGAACGATGCCCGGCTT
>NZ_JBQCGW010000256.1:0-6655 GCF_051955275.1 Pseudobacter sp.
AAACTCGCATAAAGGCGCACCGTCAGGCAATTACATGCAAATATTCCCGGCATTTCACCTGTCATTTTTTCCGAAAACAGGGGCATTTCTGCCAAAATTCTATATACTGTCGTATTTCCTGCACTAAAGGCATGATGTTACCAGCCCTTTGTCTTCCTGTTGTGACTGCCGTTGCGTCGCACTCTTGTACGCCTGCACCCGCAGCAACCTTTTACCGCATTATATCTCCAGGTTGATGTATTCACGCACTAACATCTCAGTATACCCGAAATAACCATTCAGAAATGTTGCAGGCTGCCGGTCGTCGAACAGCCCTGGAAAAAAATCTCCACCCGTTGGGTAGTATTTTTTTCTGGCGGGCAGTTCTTACCGCCCGTCCGTCCTGCAATGGGACGCTTTGCTGGCCAAAAAGAAAGAACGGGGCGCAGCTCCGGATTTCTTAACCAAAAAAATGGATTCATATGAAACATTATGCAAAGCTCGCCAACATCATGCGCTTATCATGGAACATACAGCGCAGCAAGAAAGCAGGCAGGGCACACAGCCTCACCAGTGCGTGGACCATCGTGCTCAACGAAGACGTCACCATTCAATACCTGGTCAAGCGCCACAGCCATTCCCATCAGGGCTATTCCAAGAGAGTACAACCCGCCTCCCTCCAACTTTTTCAACATCGCTAACCACCTTCCTCACTCAATCAAAAATGTAAATTATGGCACACAATCTCAATTACAACAGCAACACACAGCAACACAGCTTCTTTTCCGTGAAAGAATCTGCATGGCATGGACTGGGACAAATTGTGCACGACTACCCAACCAGTAAAGAAGCGCTGCAATTTGCAGGCTTGAACTACACAGTGGAAAAACGCCCGCTGTTCACTACCCACGCCGTTCCCCAACCAGATACCGAAATCATACACCCAGATATAGCTGTACCTGATTACTACGCCACGGTAAGGACAGATAGCAATGCTGTACTGGGCGTGGTTGGACAGGATTACAAAGTGGTACAGAATGTAGATGCCTTTGAATTCTTTGACGCTATTGTGGGCGGCGACGGTATCCAATATGAAACAGCAGGAGCACTGGGGAAGGGAGAACGCATTTTTATCACCGCCAAACTGCCCAACTATATCCGGGTGGCCAACGACGACCTGATCAAACAATACCTGTTCCTGACGACCTCCCATGATGGCTTCGGTAGCATCATAGCAGCCTTTACCCCCATCCGCATCGTTTGCAACAATACCCTGAACGCGGCCATGAGCCAGCACAGCAACGCCATTAAGATCCGCCACACCACCAAAGCCAAAGACAGGCTGGCACAGGCTCACGAGGTATTGGGCATCACCAATAAACTGTCAGAAGAACTCGAATCCATCTTTAACCAGTGGGCAAAGGTGCGTATCACCGATGTGCAGGTGAAACAACTCATACAACGCGCCATGGCTCCCAGCAAAGAAGTATTGCATAATGTACTGAAGGGGGTGCAGGATAGCTTGTCTCAACAATTTACTGGTATGGTAGATCAGGTATACCGTTATGCCATGAGCAGCCCCAGCCAGCAAACCGACACCACCAAGGGTAGTGTATTCGGCGCTTACAATGCAGTAACAGGTTACTTCCAGAATGTACGCAACTATAAAAATGATGAAGCGAAATTGAAATCCATCATGCTGGGTGGCGTGGCCCAACTGCGAACACAGGCGGCATTCGATCTCTGCAAAAACTTTGCAATCAAAGGTCAGGACGCCTTCCTGATGAATTAATAAACCACAGGGCGGGCCACCCCGCCCTCCATTCTCCACCTTAACAAATGATGTATGAAATACCTGAAATACCTCAATGCATCCGCCACTGAAATTTTCAGCCGCCTCCTGAAAAAACTGAAAAAGGATATCTATACCTCCTTTGCGACCAATGACAGGGATTTGATTGTGGCCATGTATGATGAATATATCCGTACCGAGCTGGGCGATGCCAAATTATACAGCATGGGACACTTCATCCAGACGCCGGATGGGATCTTCCCCGAGCCGGAAATGCTGTTGATTGTTGTAGACAACCGCGCCACACCGGACGCTGTCGACGACCTCTATATTATTCCCCACCTGTATCAGCAATACACAGAATCATACTACCACGAAAGCACAATATTGCAAGATGGCTTCTTATGCTCTGTGTATCCTGAAGCACTAATAGAGCAGGTAAACATAGCAGAAAACTGGCTCGCCCGCCTCGATGAAGAAGCCGCTTTCGATTAGTCTCCATTCACATTTTTTCACCCAACAACTCTTTTTGCCATGAAATATCTCAACCAAGCAGCTACCGCCATATTCAGTCGCCTGCTACAAAAAATGAACGGTAGATTTTGCCTGTTTCAATCGCCCGGAAAAAAAGACCTGATCGCTGCCATCTATTACGACTGCATTGGAACGCCTATCGGCAACGGAAAGCTCTACAGCATTGCCCATTTCAATGACACTCCGGACGGTGTTTTTGCAGAACCTGAGATACTGCTGGTAGTGATTGACCAGCGGGCGGAACGCAGTGATCCGCAGGCGCTGCACGTCGCGCCTCAACTTTATGAACAACAAAGCGCCAATCTATATCAGGAAAGCATTGTACTGGTGGATGATACCGTTTTTGATCACTTTCCTGATATCCTCAACCAGAACATTGCCCTGACAGAACAGTGGCTCACAGACTGGGACCGGGATGGCCGGTTTGATTAATCTATCCCGTAACATTAATTCAATCACGATAAAATACTTTTTATGGAAATGCTGAATGAACAAGCGGCCAGTATTTTCAGCCGCCTAATCGATCACATGGACGGAGCACTGCTCACTACGTTCCGATCCAGGTATGGCCCGCCCATGCGTATGCTGGATTATGACTTTACGGTAACCACACATAAAGGCCAAGGCTATCTCTACAGCATCGCCTTCTTACACGGAGACCACCAGCCATTCGGGTTATCCATCCGGGAACAGATCGTTTTCATCGTAGTAGACCTTCGTTACCAATCGGCAGACTACCAAGACCTGATCATCTTTCCTCATCGATACCAGAGTTTCACGGACAACAAGTATGAAGAAAGCACCTCCATCGTAAACGCGCAGGTAACCCGACAGTATCCCGACAAACTGGAGGATCACATTTTACTTGCACAGCTTTGGCTGGGCAATATCGATGAACAAGGTTACATCCCATAACCATTTAAACTTACCACTATGCCTGCATTACAATACCTGCTCAATTATCAAAAAGGAAAACTACTGGCCAGCCTCTTCCCGGAAGATACCGCAGGGTACATAAAATTCCTGTACACCTGCGGAGAGAAAATCACCAGTGACCGGCGTGTCTTCAATTCGATACTGTTGCCGTACCCGGCAGCAGCGTTAGAACAGTGGCAGCAGCTGGCAGGTGAGATCAACCACGCTATCGATCAGTACGGCGCAAGGCTTCAATCCAACTCTCATCTTTTCGGCTATGAGATCTTTGATTATTTCCGCGGTAGCTATTCCATACACTGTCTGCGCAGCTACGCCAAATTCCAGTTGCCTACAAGCAAGTACAGACAGATGATCGACATACTTTTTTCATAATCATTTCCTACAACACCTAAAAAATTATATCATGAAAACACTTCCGTTGCAACCCACGATCCCATTTAGCAAAATGCTTGACAGACTGGGTAGCGGCATATTCATCCGGCTGAAAAAGGCACCTTTCCATCCTGTGAAAATCCGGGTGCTCGACAACCATTTCCAAACGACTGAAGGCGAAGGCAAGCTGTGTGTTATATCCCATACCTATGATGAATACGAAGGCCTGATCTCTTCTATGGAACTCACTTTTATCGTCACTGACAATAGAAAAACAGCTACCGATTATGAAAACCTGCTCATCTGGCCCGTCCGTTACGAGCATGACAACCTTGATTTAGACCTGATCAGTATCGAGATCTTTGATGACGGGACATACATCCCTGTTGAAAAGTACTATGACAGCAATCTTGAAATAGCAGCAGGATGGCTGTTGGAATTCGAGAAGAAGGGATTTATTTAAGTAACACTCAGAAAACCGGAGGTGCTTGTCCTCCGGTTTTGCTTACCAGTTGAAGAGGTTCCCAATACTAGCAAAAAAGCTGCTGGCCTTCAGGGGCCAGCAGCTTGCACTTCCTGAATTTTTGATGAAGAACCGGCCATACGCAGTAAGGACTTATTACGGTGCTCCTTCGATGAGTTTTCTTATATTTGATACCGTCCTGCATTACTTAGTTGCGTAAGAAAGCATACCCTTTTCGCATGAACGTCGAGAGCCTATACCTCAATCATGCGACCAGGAGATGGAACGTCACCATTTTTTTCATCGTAACGCTTTCATTCATGCAGCACATTTTTGTTTCTCCGCCACAGGCATGGCAATTTGATGAATCAACTTTCCTCAAAGCGCTTCACTCTTATTCCAAAGTTCGTTCTGGCCTTAACCTGATGTCCCGGCAGCTCATCAGGCAGATCCCGAACAATGCCGGCCATTTGCTTTATCCACTCTCCTACACTCTCAACGCCCATTCCCTAGAACACATCCTGGATCGTCATTATGACCCGGTGAAAAAGTTTCCGGGGAAAAGCAAGTTCATTATCCCCATTCCGCAGATTAACCAGCAGATCAGAAGCGCCTTCCTTGCCCCAACGTTCAAGTTACCACAACCGCATTACCATTATCAACGGATCCGTGATTGCGGGTTCCTCATTGGCTTTGATCATCTTAACAGGCCCTGTACCCATGTTCGGGTGATCACCGACCGAAATGGACTGATCCTGACAGCGCATCCCATTCATCACCTGAATGTCCCGATTGATGAATGATTCCCTGCAACTGATCCCCGGCGCTCGGTCACCTGTCGGGGATCAGTAATTTTTGATGGCTTCATCAAGGGCCGCTTCCATACCCAGGTACTCGGGCGGACAAACGTTTTCTCCCATAATCTTAAAATCCCCTTTGCTATCCCTTTGCATATGAATGCGGATCTTTTTATCTGTAGGACCGGGGGGCAGCGCCGGCAGGTACACCTGGTACAATTGCTTTTCTACACAATTCATCGTAATAAACTCTACCATGATCACCTGACCATTCCAATCAAACTCCTTACTGAAATTCTTAATCGCGGTTCCACCCATTGAGATCATACTTGCACGTTTTTAGGTGGGCGAAGATACGCCCCATCTATCCCTGCTGTTCAACGCAGCAAATATTTTTCAGGTTCCATCTGCCGGATGAAACCTGTTTTAATTCCAACAAGTACATCTGATGGGTACAGCAGGCGTGAAAATCGATCAATCCTTCACCTGTTCTATAGCCATAACGCGCAGTTGGATGAACTGTCAGCTGAAACTTTTGCATCGGCAGGATCAACGTGAAGTAACCATCGATACCGATCACCTTATTGGACCAGATCTTGAAATCCAGTCTTGCGATCAGGGTGCTTGCCGGTATGATCCCAGGCAGGTAGCTGTACTGGAGTGGATCACAACCGGCGCTTATCGCCTCCTGCCAGGTATAAACTTTTGTTTGCCCGTTCATGACTTTACAATTAGCGTCCCAATACGTTCGTTCATTTCTGACAACCCTGCTTTTTGCAAAAGATCGGCATTGATGCCAGCGATCTCTTTCATGACGGATTCATCCGCCATCGACAACCATCCATTTTTTTCTCCATCGCCTTTTGCCTCGATACCAGCTTCAATAATCTTACTCAGTACGAGCACCTGTTTTCTGGGCAGGTTCAACGCCACCTTCACTACCTCATTCATGCCCGGTGACGACAGCAGTGTTTCATACACTATTGCAACATCTTTTGCACTTAACATACTACACAATTTTATCGGTGAATAATTAGTACTGTAAAGATATTCTCCGGAATTGCCAGCTGACCATTTCACCTATATCCTTAATGGCACCAGCTTGCTGCCAGCAGAAAGTCCCAGTTATTTTTGTAACAGTATCTCGAATGTGTAACTGAAACGTGAAGTATGAATATTGAAGATGCTAAAAAATTGGACATGGTAGATTACCTGTCCTCACTGGGTTTTCAGGCCCAAAAAACAAGCGGAGATCAATCCTGGTATCACTCTCCACTGCACGCAGACAAAACACCTTCCTTCAAGGTTAACCGTAAGCTCAACAAGTGGTATGATTTTGCTGACGGAAAAGGCGGCAACCTGATCGATTTCGGCATCGCATTTTTCAATTGCTCCGTGAAAGAATTTCTGAGCAAGCTCGATCTGGATCATGGAACCATTCGGACCATACAGCATGATCCGAATCAATACAACCAGCATACCGGAGACGCCATCCAGATTACCCGGGTTCAACCCATCTTTTCTCTTCCATTGCAGCGTTACTTACGCGAAAGAAGGATCCCTCAACACCTGGCAGACCAATACCTCAAAGAAGTGCACTACTCACTGAAAGGCAAAAACTATTATGCCCTGGGCTTTCGCAATGATGCGGGTGGCTATGAACTGCGCAATCAATATATCAAAGGCAGCACTTCCCCCAAAAGCCCTACCACCTATGCAACCGATGCCAACACCTGGTGCAAGACACCTACAATGGGGATGCCCACTTCTTCACTCTCAGTC
>NZ_JBQCGW010000257.1:0-41823 GCF_051955275.1 Pseudobacter sp.
GGTAAAACTACCGGTAATGGACAACCGGTCGCTGAAACGGTACCTCGCAGCCAGTTCAACCAGGTGAAATGGATCATTGGGCAGCGGCCCTTCTGCAAATCCGAGCGACCAACTCATGTACAGTTTCTTCCGGCTGTCTGTGCTGCCATCTGAAAAGAAAGAATAGTAAGGAGCTTTCTTCAGTGGCTGACGCGGTGTACTCAACAGATCTGCCGGTGTCTGCATTTCAAAGTAGTCGTTGTACCAGCGAGGTCCGATATCCACTGACAAACGCAGGTCCCAGAAATTCTTGAAGAGCCAGAACCCGAATGCTTCCAGTTTGGTGCGCTCATAAATAAAGGGCTTGAACAGGTAACGCTGCTCTACAGAGATCCCGTAGCTCTGGTTCATGAACCATTTGGATGCCTCGTAAATATTATAACTCACTTCCGCCTTGCTGGCAAAGCGGTTGGGAGCAGAAAGAAAACCAAGATCATTGGGGTCGTACTTCGCCGTTTTCAATTCATTGCTGACCTTGAATTGCAGCTTACCACTCACTTTCCCGAATTCTGCATAGTTACTGAAACCGTTGTAGTTTCCCTTATTGTCGAAGACCATGCTGTATCGGGGTTGCAAGACCAGCCCGTACAGGTTCTTATTATCATACAGGGCAATATCCAGGGCGCTGACATTGGCATCCCGCTCCGGTCCTTCACGCAGCACATTGGTATTGGTGAAAGTGATATAGGAACGGTTCTTCAGTGCCTGATCGAGCACCAGCACATTGTAATTGGTAAAGGGCTCGGAGATGATAACGGAGTCCTCTCCCGTGAAATCATTTCGCAGTCTGGCCTTTACCGGTTCAGTAACGGAGTTGAAAATACCGATCCCCAGGTTGCCATCCGTTCTACCCGAGAATTTAACAGCATTGTATAACCGCGTTACGGATGGATTCTTCCTGAGTGAATAACCCGGGTAATTGCCATACCGTGCATTGTATTTGATCTCCTCATACCGGTCAGGCACTTTGCCGATCCGGCGGGAATAAAAGATACCGGCTTTGTTGAATAGCTCCGTGCCCTCCGTAAAGAAGGGCCTGTTCTCCCTGAACTCTATCTCAAAGGGAGTAATATTATTGACGATATCATCGGAGATCACCTGTCCGAAATCCGGGATCAGCGTGGCATCCAGGGTAAAGCTCTCGCTGATACCATATTTCACATCCATGCCACCACTCTTGAGGGTTTCATACTGCGTTTTGTCGCCCAGCTGGGGAGTTTCCCTGTAACCGCCGCTTATATAGGGCGAAAAGCTCAATCGCAGCGGGGGTTTTATCTCCTGTAATCCTTTCAGGTCTCCGAACTGCAGCACAAAACCATTCACGTTGGGATTGACTGGGTTCCAGAAAGTGGTCTCATTGTTTCTGCGGCTGAAGCGCAGGAACTGAATGCCCCAGTCCTGGATATTTTTACTGGGGAAGCGAACGGCGAAGAAGGGGATCTTCATTTCCACCACCCATCTGTCTTTTTCAAAACTCACTTTACTATCCCATACGGCATCCCAGCTGAGATCTCCGTAGGTACCCCAGTTAGTGGCTGCATTGGGTGACACACGGGCATCACTTTGCACATTGCGGGCAGTCACCAGGAATTGAAAGGCGTTCTGATTATCGTGATAAGTATCGAAGAAAACAGAAAAATGATCTACATCTGCGCGCTGTTCATTATCGCGGGCAGTGAACTGACGACGGACTGCTGCCGGATCGTCATAGAGGTAAGCACCTATATAAATAGCCGTATTGTCGTACAGCACACGCACTTCCGTTCTGGAACTGGCGGGCAGACCGAATACCGGGCCATTGGTGATAAAATCTGTAGCGATGGGTGCCTGTTGCCATTCAGCTTCATCAAGCGTTCCATCTATATGAATAGCTTCCGTGGACTTTACAGCATGCGTGATCTTTTTCTGGGCATGCAGTTGCATACCCATGCAGGAGAAGAACAGTATAGCAGTCAGTTCACTTCGCATGTTGGCTTTTAGGGGGTGCAAAGTTATTGCCTTCGATCGGAAAAACCCGCGTAAAAACCCCAAATCGCGAAACGGATTACAACTAACCACCGATCGTACACTTACGGGCACGATCAGATCAATAGCAGATTTTTCTCTTCGTTTGGTAACGGTGACCTGTAAGTCACAAAGTGACACCAATGAAGACAAGCACAATTCAAAATCTGCTGCTGCCTGCTAATTCATTTTCTTCTTCATGGTACTCACCTGCTCCTGGAGGGTGTTCACCATACTGGCGAGCTGGTTCACATCCCAGCGTTGCTGCTGGTTGGCTTTCCCCATGATGTAAGCGGCCTTCCAGAGTTCCAGCACATCTTCAGAGTTGATATTGTAAGGCTGATAGGCAGCATTATCGCTGATCAGCGTGAGTTTATTCTTGGTACGGTTGCTCTTCATCACTCTTTTGTATACAATCCCTTCCGTACGGGTAACCACAATATAAGTGTTGTTGTTGCGGACATCATCTATCTCATCCACCTTCTCACAAACGATCACGGAACCGGAGGCCGTAGGCGCCATTGAGTCCCCGATGATCTCGAAAGCACGGTAATATCCGGGCGAAAGCATCGGCAGGGTGAAAGTATTCAGCTCGTCAATGAATTCAGGATCAGCGTAACCCGCCAGGTAACCGGCTGCCGCTTTTACCGGAACGAACTGGATTTCAGCCGTGCCCGCTGACATTTTCTGCGCACGGCGCTTGCTCAGGTAAGATCCTTTCGTATCCCCCAGGTCCTTGAGTAACAGCTCATCCAATGTTAATTTAAAGATATCGCCCACCAGTTCCAGCACTTCGATACGGGGCTCCGCCCTCTCCTCTTCATAAGCGCCCAGCAGGGATCTCTTGATTCCCAGCCTGGTGGCAAATTCTTCCTGGGTCCATCCGCGGAGCTTCCGCAGATACTTAAGGTTTTTACCAGCTTGAGACATAGACTAATAAATTTAGCGCTAATATACTAACTTTTTTATCAATCATACCAAAACTTTATTTTCTTACCTTTGGCATCCTGTCAAATTGGCTAGTTATCAAAGCCTAGCATTCTTTTTGACAACCATATCCGGATTTCACCGGCTCCTCTGCCTCCCTCTGTGCAATTGGAACCCGCGTGAGGTTGAGGTGAATTCATTTAAATTAAACAATTAGCTATAACATGTTAGGTTTTATTTCCAAGATCTTCGGAGGCAGCAAGTCGGAAAAAGATATCAAATCCTTCCTTCCTCTGGTTGAAAAGATCAATCAGCATTTTAGCTCTTACCAGTCACTGTCCAATGACCAGCTCAGGAACAAAACACAGGAGTTCAAAGCGCGCATCAATGAACATCTCCAGGGCATCGACGCCGAGATAACTAAAATGAATGCAGAGGCCGAAGCACTCCCGTTCAGCGATATCAATGGAAAAGAAGCGCTCTACCAGGAAGTAGACAAGCTCCGCAAAGACCGGAATAAAGCCATCGAGGAAGTGCTGAAAGAGATCCTCCCCGAAGCCTTCGCCACCGTTAAAGAAACAGCGCGCCGCTTCAAGGAGAATACTGAACTGGTTTCCACGGCTACGCAGCTTGACCGTGACCTGAGCGTGAAGAAAGACTATGTACGCATCGATGGAGATAAATCCATTTTCAACAATACCTGGAATGCAGGCGGAAACCTGGTTACCTGGAACATGGTGCACTATGATGTGCAGCTCATGGGTGGTATTGCACTGCACCAGGGAAAGATCGCCGAAATGGCTACCGGTGAAGGTAAAACACTCGTGTCTACCCTCCCCGCCTACCTCAACGCCCTTGCAGGCGCCGGCGTTCACATCGTAACCGTGAACGATTACCTCGCAAAACGTGACTCCGAGTGGAACGGCACCATCTTCGAATGGCTGGGCCTCACCGTGGATTGTATCGATAAACACCAACCCAACAGTGCCGCACGCAGGAACGCCTACCTGGCCGACCTCACCTACGGAACCAATAACGAATTCGGTTTCGACTACCTCCGTGATAATATGGTGCATACACCGGAAGAAATGGTGCAACGCAAGCACCACTATGCCATGGTGGATGAGGTTGACTCCGTATTGATCGATGATGCCCGTACTCCGTTGATCATCTCCGGTCCGGTTCCCCGTGGAGACGATCAACAATACCATATTCTCAAAGCCCGTGTACAGCAACTGGTGGAAGCCCAGAAACAGGTGACCAACAAATACCTGAACGAGGCGAAGAAATTATTCGCAGACGGAGATGATGATCCTAAGAGCGGCGGTCTGGCGCTGATGCGCGCTTACCGCGGTCTGCCAAAAGCCAGCGCCCTGATCAAATTCCTCAGCGAGCCCGGCGTAAAAGTGAAACTGCAGAAGTCAGAGAATTATTACCTCGCCGATCAGCAAAAACAAATGCCAACGGTTGACCAGGAACTGTTCTTCCATATCGATGAAAAGAACAACCAGGTTGACCTGACCGATAAAGGTATCCAGGCCATCACAAAAGCAGGAGAAGATCCCGAGTTCTTTGTACTGCCTGATATCAGTGTATCCCTCGCGGAGATCGACAGAAGCGAAGACTCTGCCGAAGAGAAACTCGCACAGAAAGAAGCGATCCTCAACGACTACACCGTGAAAGCCGATCGTATCCACACCGTTCAGCAATTGCTGAAAGCCTACACCCTCTTTGATAAAGACGTGGAGTATGTGGTAATGGACGGTCAGGTGAAGATCGTGGATGAACAAACCGGCCGTATCCTGGATGGCCGCCGTTATTCCGACGGTCTGCACCAGGCCATCGAGGCAAAAGAAAATGTGAAGATCGAAGCAGCTACCCAGACCTACGCAACTATCACCCTGCAGAACTATTTCAGGATGTACCATAAGCTGGCCGGTATGACCGGTACAGCGGTTACTGAAGCAGGTGAATTCTGGGATATCTATAAACTGGATGTGGTGACCGTTCCCACTAATATGAAGGCTGTACGTAAGGACCATGAGGACCTGGTGTATAAAACAAAACGTGAGAAGTACAAAGCCGTTATAGATGAGATCGAGAACATGCGCAATGCCGGCCGTCCCGTACTGGTAGGTACCACTTCCGTAGAGGTGAGTGAATTGCTGGCGAAGATGCTGCATGTGAAGAAGATCCCGCACAATGTATTGAACGCAAAACAACACGCGCGTGAGGCGCAGGTGGTAGCAGAAGCCGGCCTGGCCGGTGCTGTGACCATCGCTACCAATATGGCGGGCCGTGGTACGGATATCAAGCTCGGACCTGGTGTGAAAGAGGCAGGCGGTCTGGCCATCATCGGCACAGAGCGTCACGAAAGCCGTCGTGTGGACAGACAGCTCCGTGGTCGTGCAGGCCGTCAGGGAGATCCCGGTACCACTCAGTTCTACGTTTCCCTGGAAGATGAGCTGATGCGCCTGTTCGGAAGCGACCGTATCGCCAAGATCATGGACCGCTTCGGATACAAGGAAGGGGAAGTGATCCAGCACAGCATGGTAACAAGAAGTATCGAGCGCGCCCAGAAGAAAGTGGAAGAAAACAACTTCGGCATCCGTAAGCGCCTCCTGGAATATGACGACGTAATGAACAAACAGCGTAACGTGATCTACCAGAAACGTAATCACGCGTTGTTCGGAGACCGCCTGGCGGTTGACCTGGATGAAGCATTCTACGGCGTCTCACAAAGCATCGTGGGCAGCTTCAAAGAGCAGAATGATTATGACGGGTTCCGTATGTCAGCGATCCTCGGCTTCGGTATCGACACCAGCATCACGGCTGATGAATTTGAAAAAGGAAACGAAGAGCAGCTGTCTGACAGGCTCTACCAGGAAGCCACTGAGCGCTACCAGCGTAAAATGGCCGATCTGCAAACGCAGGCTGTACCTGTGTTCCGCAATATCCGCCAGAGCCAGGGAAGCCATATCGAGAATGTGGTGGTTCCTTTTGCTGATGGCAAGAAAGGTATGCAGGTGCTCGCCAATCTCGATAAAACGATCGAGAGCAATGGCCGTGAACTCACCGGCGCCCTGGAGCGTCAGATCACGCTCGCAGTGATCGATGATGCCTGGAAAGAGCATTTACGTGCTATGGATGACCTCAAACAAAGTGTACAGACCGC
The DNA here is from genome assembly GCF_051955275.1 of Pseudobacter sp. Taxonomy (NCBI): domain Bacteria; kingdom Pseudomonadati; phylum Bacteroidota; class Chitinophagia; order Chitinophagales; family Chitinophagaceae; genus Pseudobacter; species Pseudobacter sp. The sequence goes on from NZ_JBQCGW010000257.1 coordinate 6,146, forward strand.
TTACCTGGAACAGAAAGATCCGCTGGTGATCTACAAGCTCACCGCATTCGACCTGTTCAAACAAATGGGCAGCGAACTGAATAAAGATATCGTTGGATTCCTCGCTCACGCTACTATCCCTATCGAACAGGATAACGGAGGACAGGCGCAACAGGCTCAGATCCGTGAAGGCCGCGAGCAGAAGACCGATATGAGCCGCATGAAGGCCAATAAAGAAGAGATCGATGCAAGAGGTGAAGATTATGCAGCGAACGAGAACGATTACTTCGATCCTTCCGGAACTGATTCAAAGCAGGAGCCTGTGAAGGTGGGACCAAAGATCGGAAGGAATGACCCATGTCCTTGCGGAAGCGGTAAGAAGTTCAAGAACTGTCATGGTAAGGATGCTGTGTAAGCAGACTTGCTGAACATAAAAAAGGAAATGGCGTCTCAATGAGGCGCCATTTCCTTTTTATTTCGAGGGGAAGGGATTAGTTCTTATAAATCTCAATATCTATTTTTCCTTCGCTGGTAATGGTACCGCGGTACATTCCTTCTGTGTTGAAAGGCATGGCAACGTTCCCGTTTTTGTCAAGGGCAATCAATCCGCCATCACCGCCCAGCTTTCCAACTTTTGCGATCACAGATTTACCTGCGTCCTGTACAGTATATCCCTTGTACTCCATGATTGCAGCAAGATCATAGGCCACAACGGAACGAATATAGAACTCACCCCAACCAGTACACGAAATCCCTACAGAGCCATTGGCATAAGTGCCGGCTCCGATGATGGGAGAATCTCCCACCCTTCCGTATTTCTTGTTGGTCATGCCACCAGTGGAAGTACCTGCAGCGATATTACCGCTCCGGTCAAGCACTACGCAACCTACAGTACCGAACTTATTGTCCACGTTGATAGTTCCTGCTTTATGAGGTACATAACTATGGTCCAGCTTTGCTTTCTTTTCATCTTCTTTGATGGCATCCTGCAATTGTTTCCAGCGTTCTACTGTACGGAAATATTCAGGTTTCACTATTTCCATTCCGGCTTCTTTTGCAAATTGTTCTGCGCCTGCACCCACCATCATCACATGTTCGGATTTTTCCATCACAGCCCTGGCGGCCGAGATCGGGTGGCGTAGTGTTTTTACACCTGCCACAGCACCAGCCTGTAACGTGGCGCCATTCATGATACTTGCATCCAGTTCATTTTTTCCATCATGCGTAAAAACGGCGCCTTTGCCTGCATTGAAGAGCGGATTATCTTCCAGCGTCCGTATGGCCGCTTCCACGGCATCCAGGGCCGGAGCGCCCGATTTCCATTTTGCATAACCCGCTTCAAGCGCCTGCTGAAGGCCTTTTTTATAAGCAGCTTCTTTCTCCGGCGTCATTTTACTCTTCAGGATAGTGCCTGCACCGCCATGTACTACTATTACGTATTTATCCATCGGACTTTGCTGCCACGCCCCTTTATCCACCCACCACCAGTACCATATACCACCTTTGGCTTTAGCCGGATCAAAATCAGACACAGAAAAATAACCTGCGCCGGCTGCGCTGCCCTGAATTTCATAAACACGCATAGCTTGCCGGCCGGCCAGCCATTGCAATGGAACACCCGGTTTGATACGTTCGGGAGCAGCAGCAGGGTCTGTGCTGATAAAATATGCTTTACCTTCTCCGATCACCTGCGCATTGCCCTGTTCATCGATACAAACAGCTGTTCTTTCATCAGGAGCAATGCCTTTAGGAAACAGTTTCCAGTCGTTGATGATCCTGCTCAGAAAAGTTATATGCCTGCCCTGCCTCATGCGCTGCGAATAATGCTGATCTGTCAGAACATTTTTCAGGTAGGGAGGCTGCAGAAAATCATTATTATAGAGAGTTACATTTTTATCGAAAGGATCCATGGTGATTTCCGAGGTGGCGCTGCCCGTTTCCCCGCTGTAATAAAATCCACTGAGCACTGCGCAGCCGGCACTGGTGCCACCGGCAGGAACCTTCTTTGTATTGAGCAGGTAATTGATGGCTTCCGAAGTTTTGGTATTTCTCCAGAAGTTCATGTAATTGCTCTGATCACCGCCAGTAATGAACAGCATTTCGGCATTGCGGATGGTAGTTGCTACTTTTTCATCATTGGCCACTTCCCGGGAATCGATCAGAAGGGTTTCCACCGAGTTTACTTTTCCCAGTTTGGCAATATCATCATTATACAAATAATCTCCTGAAGCCCTTATCACCACAACATCACCACCTCCGCTTCTATCTATCATCCATTTGAAAGCAGCATCCACATTACCACCGCCGCCAATGAGCACTACTCCTCCCTTTGTAGGAGTGGTTACATCTGCAGGATCACCAGATAATTTCAGGGAAGGCCCGGTTGTGTTTTTCGTTTGTGCATTAACGTTATACATCAGTAATACACCCGCTGCTGTCTGCAACAAATATTGTTTGAGAAGAAGTTTACCAATTTTCATGATCAGTAAAAAGGATTTTGTTTCAGATTTGGATTGACACGTAATTCAGAGTTAGGGATCGGCCATCTGTATTGAGCCTGGGTAGGAGGCAGGTTTACCGCACCCAGCGCATTCACAGCATCTTCCGGCAGTCTGGTCACGGGCAGGTTCCACCTTCTGAGATCGTGATGCCGGTGTCCTTCAAAAGCCAGTTCTTTGAATCTTTCTTTTTCGATGGCATCCATCAGCGCCGTTTTATCTGCAAAGGTCTGGTCTGCATATCCGCTGATACGGGTCCTGCGAAGATCATTGAGATCATCTTCAGCCAGATCAAGCTGGTTATTTCCTGCATAAGCTTCTGAGCGGATCAGGTACATTTCACCTGTACGGAACAGTTTGATATCAACCAGGTTCCGGTTGGTAGATCCATTATTAGTGTACTTGATCACTACATTAGGAGTTCTGCCCGCCGTTACCCTGCCCGGATCTACAACAATATAGGAAGAGAAGCGGATATCATTGGCCTGATCAAACAGGTTTGTAAGTTCATAAGATGCGGCATAGTAAACCCGTGAGCCTGCAGGATTAGAGAGGAATGTTTCCTGAGTATACAGATTACCCAATGGAGTTTCCGAGTCTGACGCCACTCTTTTCAGTTTCCATATCACTTCAGCAGGAGCTTCTTCATGCCAGATTTTCGGAAAATCAGCGCGGGAAGCCAGGGGTTTTCCATTGATCACTTCCGTAGCGTATTTTATAGCGTTTGGCCAGTTCTTTTCATAAAGGGCAACCCGTGCCTGTATGGCTGAAACGGCCAGCCTGGTGATCCTGGTATTGTCACTGAATCCAACGGGTATCAGGTCTTTTGCCGCTGTAAGATCAGCATTGATCTTTGACATTACCGTACCAAAGCTGGCACGTGGATATTTGGTGATCTCAGATTTCTCCATGTATGGGATGCCCATGGAATCCGCCACATATCCGGATGCAAAATTCCTGATGAGCTCAAAATGACAATAGGCACGCAAAGCCAGTAACTCCCCTTTATACTGGCTTTTCTGTGTGGTTTCGTCACCTGCCAGGGCCGGTATCTCATCTATTACAGATAATACGCGGTTCACCCTGTCAATGCCTTTGTAATTATCATACCAGGCATCATGTTGAAAAGAGCCGTCGTATTGCCATCGGTAGGTGGCAACACCGCTACCCGTGCTGTTCTCCGTGGGAAGCATCACTTCATCTGTTATACGGGTAGTATAAAAGATACTGCTGTAATAATTAAGAGCGCTGTAGGCGCCGAGCAAGCCGGAGTTCACATCCTTTACATTCCTGAAAGCCTTGGAGGGATCGATGGTATCTGAAGGCAGCAGGTCCAGTTGTTTGTTACAGGCACTGAGCAGTAACAAAGCAGTTACGGATCCCAGGAAAATATTTTTATAAGAAGGTATTGTTGTCATGGTCATAAGCGGTTAGAAGTTAACATTTAAGCCCAGTACAAAAGTTCTTGGCGCGGGAAAGCTGAACCTCGCATATTCATTGCCGTTCTCAGGATCAAATCCCCGCCATTTGGTCCAGGTAAGCAGGTTCTGTCCCTGCAGGTTGATCTGAACTCCTGAAATGAATTTCCATTTGCTGAGCATTGAAGCTGGAAGATTGTAACCAATATTGACATTTCTCAGGCGTACATAAGAAGCATCCTGAATATCCCTGGAGGTGAAGGTGCGCGAAGCGCTGATCCTGGGCAGAATGGCATTATCTCCCGGTTTTTTCCAGCGGTCATTCAGCAATCTTACAGACTGGTTACTGGTAATAAAGCTGGGATTCTCGTTGAAATAATCTTCATTGTTGTACCGCATTACTTTGGCATTGAAAGAAAACAGGGCATTCACATAAAAATCTTTCCAGGTAAAGGAGGTATTGAAGCCGCCTGTAATTACAGGGATATAGGTTCCAAAGTCGGCAACGCTTAGTGTGGCCGCATTATAATTAGTGGTAATCTGCCCGTCAGGTGTATAATACTGAGGGTCTCCATTGGCAGGATTCACGCCAGCCCATTTAGGCGCATAATGGGAACCGTAAGGAAGCCCTACCCTGATGATACCGGTGTACTGGAATTCAAATTCATCTGCACCGCCAAGATCGAGGACCACATTTTTATTGTAACCCATATTACCACCAACCGTCCAGATCAGGTCCTTTGTTTTTATCACATCGGCCTGCAGGTCGATTTCTACGCCGCGATTCCTCATTTTTCCGGAACTGATAGATAAATTGGTGAAGCCTGAAGTGGCGGGTAATGGCTGATCAATAAAAAGATTACTGGTGATCCTGTTATAATATTCTGCAGTCAGGCGGATCCGGTTCTGAATCAGCGCCAGGTCAAATCCGATATTCAGCTCCCTGGCATATTCCCAATCGTAAAAAGGGTTGCCGGGAGAAGTAGGAACGATGCCGGCGTTGCCACCATACGGAGAAAGGCCATAAGCAGGCAGGTAGGCAAAGTTGGAAGGGAAAGGGCTTGCAGTAGTACCATAACTGGCCCTGAAACGAAGTCCGGTTATTGCATGTACATTTTCCATGAATGATTCTCGTCTGACCTCCCAGCTGGCTCCAACAGAATAGAACCCATGCCAGCGGTTATTTTCCGGCAAAGTAGAAGAGCCATCATAGCGGTAACTGGCATTGAGCGTATATTTATTCTGATAGGTATATCGTGCAATACCAATCAGGGAAGACATGGCATTTTCTGTACGCGCACCACCCAATGTTGGGATATAGGTAGCGGTGTTGCCGATACCTGCGGGTGTTTCAGGCAAGCGGGGATCAAGACCAAAACCGGTATAATTGAAACGCCTGTCTTTATTGCTGAGAAATTCATACAGGCCTGACACTTCCACTTCATGATCGGCACCAAATACTCCATTATAAGTCAGACCTGAAGTAGATACCAGGGAAGTGCGTCGGCTTACCCCTTCACCAAAGGAACCCAGTCTTCCATTTGATACCCTCCGGCCAGCATAGGAATCAGGATTGATAAACTGTTCGGTTGTCTGATCCCGGTAGTCGATACCCAGCCTTGTTTTAGCCACCAGCCCTGGCGCAACAGTATAGTTCAGAGAAAGACTCATCACTGTTTTCAGCTGGTTGAGCTTATTGGTGGTATTCTGCATGCGGGCGTAAGAATCGCTGCCTTCCCGGAGATCAAGCACCGGGTATTTGCTTCCATCTTCTGTAGTTACCAGCTTTCCATCAGGAGCATAAGGATATTCATAAGGGAGAGCGTAATAAACTGCGGAAATGGGATTATTGGCACCGGTGCCGTTTTCATTCTGAATAAGATTGGATTTTGAGTATCCGATATTCAGATTGAGGTTGGCAGAAAATTTTCCGTAAGTAAAATCCAGATTGTTCTTAAGGGTATACCGCTTCAGGTCTGATACTTTAATGAGACCCTGCTGATCAAAATAGTTGAGCGAAGTGTAAAACCTGATATTCTGGTTGCCACCACTGGCGCTGATCTGCTGTTCCATGAAACTCCCATTGCGCATGAATAAATCGCGCCAGTCAGTGTTTACACCAAGGAGACTGTCTACAATATGATCAGCGTTCTGTTTTTCTGCTGCGCTCATATTGGCATAATCAGGGTTCAGTTTTGAATAGGTCCAGAAAGGACCTGCCTCTGCCCCCGTTTCCACACCGATGCCCTCTTCAAATTCTTTTCTCTCGGCGGAATTCATCATCCTGAACTTGGTGGAAGTAAGGGTTGAAACGCCGTATTGCGACCGGTATTCCAGGGCAAGTTTTCCCGCCTTCCCCTTTTTGGTAGTGATCACAATTACCCCATTTGAACCACGGGAACCATAGATGGCTTTTGCGGAAGCATCTTTCAATACCGTGACAGATTCAATATCCCCGGGGTTAAGCGACATGAAAGCGCCTGATTCAATAGGCACTCCATCCATTACATACAGAACAGTATTGTCACCGGCAATTGATCCAACTCCTCTCAGTAAAACTCTTGCACTGGTGCCTGGTTGGCCTGATATAGCAGAGATGGAAAGGCCTGGCACACGGCCCTGCAATGCCTGTTCAAAAGTGGCTGAGGGTACGTCATTGATCTTATCACCACCAACTGTTGTAGCTGCAGAGGCCGATTTGTTCCGGGAATAACTGGTATATCCTGTAACCACCACCTCACCGAGGCTGGTTGCGGATAATTTCATTGTTACATTGATTATCGGGCGGTTCAACAGGACCTGCTCATCCAGATATCCTACCAGGGAGAAAGACAGGGATTTTGCACTTGCGGGAACAGAAAGACTGTAATCACCGTTTGCATCCGTAGTGGTTCCCGCACTGGTACCGGTGATCAGCACCGATACTCCTGCCAGGGGTTTATTATCCGGACCGGTCACTTTGCCTTTTATCACTTTGTCCTGTTCCGCCGGCCGGGCGGTTGAGAACACCACCACCAGGTTGTCTTCCCGGACTGAATAATTTATGGCCAGTCCTTTGAAAGCCTGGCTGAGCACCTGGTCCAGTTCAGCATCTTTCATGGAGATATCAAGCTTTTTATCGGCTGGCAAAGTGCCGGAATGATATACAAACCTGTAAAGGGTTTGTTTCTCCACTTCATTCAATAATTGTTTGAGGGTGGCCTTGTGCAGTTGCAGGTTGATCTTCTGCTGTGAAAAACTTTTCGCCTGCACCTGCATACTGGCAAACATCAACAGCAACGTGATGAGTTTCGTAAAAAAGACCAGCGGCCTCAGGAACGGGCGATGGCCGGCAACATAAGCAGTCTTCATAACACTGTTTGGTTTATGATGATCAAATCGGGGTATGATGAATAATACAGGTTATCATTTACTGATGATGATACTATCCTTCCTGATTGCAAAATTGAAGGGGTAAGACAACTGCAGGGCTTCAAGCGCTTTCACTACAGACTCGCTTTCAAATGTGCCGGAATACCGGTACCCTCTCACTACTTCATCCGTAAAACCGATATGTATGCCATACCATTGCTGCAGTTTTGATGCGATTGTTTCCAATGGCTCGTCATCAATTTTCAACCTGTTCCTCACCCAGGCAATTTCTTTTGCTTTGTGGTTCACAGGGTCGGCAAGCATTGAAACCACTTTTAATGGATTTTCAGCAGCGGCCAGCGCGGCTGTTTTTCGGGAAAAAACCATTTTCTGACTCGGAGTAAGCACAACTTTCTGTTCAGGATGATCCTTCCTGGTTACAGCAACCTTTCCCCGGAACAGGGAGGTTTCAGTCAATTCATTTCCCGGGTATGCACAAACATTGAATACTGTTCCCAGTACTTCGATATTCACTTCTTCCGTATGCACAATGAAAGGGAGCTGCTGGTGCCTGACATCAAAAAAGGCCTCACCGGTCAGGTGTAATTCCCGGGTGGACCTGTTGAAGTTTTTATCAAGTACGATTTTACTGTTGCTACGGAGGGTAACTACAGTTCCATCAGGTAATATCACGGTTTTGCGGGGCTGATTGCCGGTTATTATGCCTGCTTCATCTGTCACCACTTGTTGCGCCTGTACAACAGGCAGAGTAGCGTCAGAAGGCTGCCACATAAAATAACCTGCTACTGCCAGCAACAGGATGGCAGCGGCTGCAGCAGCCGTCCATCTGAACCTGTTGCGCCCTGACAGCACAGGGAGGAAATGGTGTTTTTCTTCCTGCCGGCTCAGTGTATCTTTCAACAGATCAAAACGACGGATGCCATCTTTCAGCTGTTCCAGTTGCACAGGAAGCTTACCCTGCCTTGCACTGATGATCTGAATAATTTGCTCCGCTTCCTTTATAACAGCAAACTTATCAGGGTAGTCCCTGATACTGGATTCCCAGGCCTGAACGGCCTTCTCATCCACGCCTAAGCAGTATCGCTGGAAAGATTCGTCGCAAACAAGATCTTCTACAGTACAGTTCTGGATGTCCATGGAAAGCCCTTTAGATATACTGAGGGGCTGTTCCCGGTTTTTTCCCAAAAAAATCAGTACTATTTTTTAAAAACTTTTCAAGTATCTATTTCAATTCTTTACGGAGGATTTTGATGGCATTGTAGATAGTATTGTAAGCAGTTTTGATACTCAGTTCTGTGGTAGCAGCCACCTGCTCATAAGTAAGGCCTTCAAAGAACATCAGCCTGATCAGTTCCTTTTGTTTGGGAGTCAGTTGCTCTATGGCCCTGTGTAGTTTTTCCCTTAGCTCTTCATCGTGTTGTACACGGATAATGATCTCTTCATATGGAAGTTCTTCACTAAGCTCTTTATCTGTAAGTTTATGGATGGCTTTATCGGTTTTGGAATAATACACCAGTTTATCAATCAGCATTCGCTTCAATGAGGTGAAGAGGTAAGCTCTTACCTGCTGCACTTCATTGAGCCGTTGGTGTTTATCCCAGAGCTGAAGAAACAACTGGGTAACACAATCCTTTACCAGTTCATCATTGGCAGTGATCTTCAATCCAAACCTTACCAGATGGAAATAGGTGTTGTTGTACAGATCAAAGAGCGCCTGTTTGTTTCCTGTTCTGATCTGTTTCCAGTATTCGATATTTATTTCTTCATCGGTCATCCGGGGTCAGTTTCGATTGACGGATGGCTTCTTCCAGTTGCTGGTCGCGGCCTTTACTTACAATCCCATATTCATTCATAGAACGAATATCAGGTTCCGTCTGGTAATTCTCCAGGTATTTTCCTGCATTTGTTTTTACACCGATCGTTGGAACACTGTAACTGAGGGAAGGATCCAGCAGGGCCTGTCCTGTCATCCAGGTGCAACTGCCAGGGACCGGCATGCCTATCAGCTTACCCATATGAAGATATTGATAGTCGTACACAAAACAGTGGCCATCGCTGTAATTGGCTTCCCCGGCCAGCACAATACTTGGTTTGGTCCAGCGGAAAGATGGCTCAATACCGGTACTGAACTGATCGGTCCCATTACTCCGTAGCCTGGCGCCGCTGAGAAAGGTGATCAGTTCGGGCGCCAGGTCTCCGCCCCTGTTAAAGCGCGTATCAACAATCACACCTTTGCAATGATGATACCGGCCCAACACTTCTTCATACACATTTCTGTAGGCTGCATCATTCATCCGATACAGGTGTACATACCCCCATTGGCCACTGGTCTGCTTTTCAACTTCCTCACGATTCCGTTCAACCCATCTTTTATACAGCAACTCCGCTTCCTCTTCAATGGAAATGGATGTTACAGTAACGGTTTGAATCTTTTCCCCGCTTTTCACCTCCAGCAAAACCTTCTTCCCTGTTTTACCTGCCAGATAAAAATCCATTTCCCGGTCTGCTGCAACAGTAACACCATCCACACTCATGATAAGATCCCCTTTTCTGATGGATAACCCACACAGATCAAGTGGCGAACCTTTGACCAGTTCTTTGATCTTCATTCCTTCTCCTGCATATTGCAGATCATAAAAAACACCCAATGAGCCGGCCACTCCGGTATCTTTTGGTTTTGGGTTCCAGGTAGCGCCTGTATGACTCACATTCAACTCACCCAACAGTTCATTGAGCATTTCTGCAAAATCATAGTTGTTACTGATGCCCGACAGGTATTTCCTGTAAGCAGTTCCCAGCTTTTTCCAGTCGGCGCCATGGTACCCCGCCGTATAAAAAGTCTCTGCTGTTCTGCGCAGCACATGATCAAACATGGAGGTTCTTTCTTTTACCAGGTCAACCGTTATTGCGGTGTTGATTGCCAGTTTTTGCTGTGTGATCGCTACCGGATCCACACGTAGGATGGCGCCCTCTCCCAGAATATAAATGATATGCTGCTCCCTGTTCCATTGCATGATACCATTACGCAGCTGCAGAGGTAACAATCTCTTCGTTTCCTTCGTTTGCAGATCGATTTGCCAGAGATCGTAGTTCTTCTCAAACTTTGCGAGGTAGTAAAATGTATTCCCATCCGCACTCAGGAGCCCATCTTCCAGCAACGCAGCAGTGTTGGTCAGTCTGCGCCTGCTGCCTGCAATGGCTTTCCAGTCAATGGTGGATGCAGCTGAATCCTCCAGGTGCATGGTAAACCAATCTGACTGCGCTGGTCCGCTGTTATCGTAGCTATGTAATCCGTAGCGGTCGCTTTCATACAGGATCGCCTTGCCGTTCATCATCCAGCGGGGGCGTATATCATTGAATCCGCTACGGGTAAGATTGAGTAATTGTCCATTTCCCGAAGCACTGATAACACCTACTTCATCATTGCCTCCTTCCTGTTCCGTGAATTGCACCAGCAACCAACGCCCGTCAGGGCTCCATTGAAAGTACTGATCAAAATCCCGCCTGCTGATCAGTTGATCGCTGGTCAGAATGGTTCTTGTTACACCGGTAGCACAGTGGAAAACCCTGAGTGTATTCCTGTTGGCGATGTAAGCAATTTCTTTTCCGTCAGGAGACCAGGCAGGTTGATAAGCTTCATCTTCGCTGTTTATCACCTCCAGCTCTTTTACCTGACCTGTATTGTAAAAAAAAGAATCATTGGCTGTAACAGCAGCCTGGAAAATCTTCCATTTGCCATCCCTTTCACTGGCATACAAAAGCTTTTTTCCATCAGGAGAATAGCTCAAACCCGCTTCCCTGGCGGCTGTTTCCGTGATACGCTTAACATTATTGCCGGAATCATTGCATACAAACACTTCGCCCCGTGTAATAAAAGCGATTTCCTTTCCGGAAGGAGCAACTGCCATTTCACTGAGTTCTGTTACTGAAACGGTGGTATTGCGGGAGACTGTAACTGGCGGTACTGTAATATTCACTTTCCGGGCGGAAGCATTGGAAAGCATAATGTATATGCCGCCGTCGTAACCAAAACAAAGCGTATTGTTACCGGCAATGGAGAGAAAACGAACAGGATGATCCTTAAAGAAAGTCAATTGCCTGGGATCGGAAGTATCGGAGAGCGAAGATTGAAAAATATTAAAACTTCCCTGCCTTTCACTGAGATAAAAAAACTGTTGCTGATCCTTTGCAAACACAGGGTTTCTGTCTTCCCCTGCAAAGCTGCTGAGTTGTTGATGTTGCTGCGTTTTCTCATCATACATCCAGATATCCCTCGCTGCTGAAGACACCTGGTGTTTACGCCAGGGATTTTCCCTTGCCTTTCTGTCGTAATACAGGATGAGATGGCCATTGGTGCTTATCCTGGCGCCTTCAGCAGGAGTGGTCAATATTTGTCTGACCCTTCCACCGATGGCAGGTACCTGGTATAATTCAGGCAGTGATTCAGAGGGAAATTGCCTGCAGGCCGGATCATCCATCCTTGCTGCCGAAAAGATAACTGCCCTGTCGTCTGCCGTAAAATCGGAGGGGAATTCATCTGCTGCATGCCAGGTAAGCCGACGGGCTTCTCCCCCTTTTGCCTCTACCACGTAAATATCAAAATTGCCGGAACGATTGCTGGCAAATGCGATGGCAGTTCCACTGTGATTCCAGACCGGCATCAGTTCCTGCGATTCACTCTTCACCAGCAGCTTTGCTGTTCCTCCTGATGCTGGAACAGTATACAGGTCTCCGTAACAGGAAAACACAATGGTGCGCCCATCGGGAGATATGGCAGGATACCGTAACCAGGTTGCGGAATTTTGTGCTGTCAGTAACGAATTCAGGAAAACAGACAACAGTAAGAGAATAAATCCTTTCATTCCGGAGCGCATTAATGAAATGGAAATATACTCAAAATGATGGATTGACAATATTTACCTGCTGCTGATCATCTCCAGTATCCCTTCATTCCTTATGATCATCATCCCCTGCCTGTCTTCCGTAATCCCTTCTTCCAGCCTGTAGGTATACTTTGGCTTCACTCCTTCCATGATCGTTGGCAGATACCTGAACTGTATATTGGGCGTGGCTTTCAATGCCTCCCCTACTTCTATGATATGAGTAGACACAACAAACAGGCAATCCGCATACTCCGCAAAGCCTTCCGTAACAGATAAGGTTCCATCGTACGCATCCTTCACATTCGTTCCCTTGAACAACTCATCGAACATCAGCATCAGCCTTTGTCCACTGGCAGCCGCTTCCGCGGCTTGCTTCACACGCACTACCTCCGCATAAAAATGAGAGTACCCCAGACCGATATTATCAGCCACATTGATACTGGTATACAAGCCTTCGCGAACAGAGAAATCAAACTGAGTGGCGGCCACAGGGAATCCCATATGCGCCAGGTATAAGCTGATCCCAAGTGATTTCATCAAAGTTGACTTCCCCGCCATATTAGCCCCTGTGAGAAAAAGCACATTACTGTTTTCTTTCAGCACCAGGTCATTGCCGATAGCTTTATCGATGCAAGGATGTTTCAGATTTTTCACACTCAGTATATTCTCCTCGGGAGATACCGCCGTTGCATATTGGAAACCTTTGGTGGCCGCAATATTTCCCACAGCTATATTTACATCCAGCTGGTAGATGAACGTTAAAATATCTTCCATCTCTGGTTGCATCCTGTTCCTGAGCAGGTGCTCGTAAAAAGCAAGCTTTTTAATTGGCAGGTTCTGGTAGATATCTGTATTCGCAAGCTTTTGCAGCTGCGGATGGGCCAGCACCCTGCTGATCTCCTGCACCCTTTCAGCGAAAGGACCGCCGGCATTGCGCAGCAGCTCAATTACTCCAACGGTTTTTCTGATGGTAACGATGGAAGCCTGCAATCCCTGAATGGTTTTCTTGTAGCGCTCATCGCGGGTGAGGCCGGACAGTGTTTTCTTTACCACGATGTTCAGCATTACCATCGGGGCATTGTGTCCACTTGATGCATCGATGTATTCCCGCATGAGATTGATCTGCTGTACATCAAAAGGAAAACTCAGCGCTTGTTGCTGAAAGAAACGGAAGATACTGCTTCGCTGGTTGATGCTTTCAACGTTGGTAAGGGGGTTACGGAACATCTCATCCAGCAACTGCTCACCTCCTCTCGTTTTCACCTGGTTGAACAAATGATATACGGAACCCTGACGGAACTTACCCAGTAAGTTCAGTTCATCAAGTGTCTGCCTGTCTATTCTGAAACTCATAGTATTATTATTTATCAGTGTGTGCCCAGCCGCTCGCGTCCCCGCGAGTGACTGGGCACACCTTGTGTATTCCTTAAACAGCCCTCTTCCGGCCGTTCTTCAATATTTCCAGCACGCCTTCATTCCGGATAATGATCATACCATGCCGGTCATTGGTAACACCTTCTCTCAAAGTATACGTATACTCCGGCAGATGGCCGTTCATGATGGTAGGAAGAAACCAGAATCCAACAGAAGGATCATTACTCAGTTCATCCGCCGCTTCCACGATATGGGAAGAGATGATGAACCTGCTGTTCTTTCTTTCAGCAAAAGCCAGTGTAATAGCCACCGTGGCTTCGTGCGCATCCTTCACATTGGTGCCACGGAACAATTCATCAAATATGATGAAGACGGATTTCCCTGATCGCAGCTCTGCAGCCACTTTCTTCACACGTAATACTTCCGCATAAAAATGGCTGGCACCGATACCAAGATTATCCGGCAGGTTGATGGTAGTGAAAAGGGCATCCATCACGGAGAATTCCATATAAGTGGCTGCCACGGGGAATCCCATATGTGCAATGTAAACCGCCGTACCAACGGATCTAAGGAAGGTACTCTTACCGGCCATATTTGCGCCGGTAAGAAATACAACAGTCCTTCCTTTGTTCATGGCCATATCATTGGGTACGGGTTGCTTCAATTCCGGATGGTAAAGCCCTTCGATCCTCAACTCCCCTGTTCCTTTTTCCAAAGCATTGGGGAAGATGAATTTCCTGCCGGATGCCACTTTCGCCACCGAGATATAAACATCAAGGGCATAGATATACGATAACAGGCGTTGCACTTTTTCCCGTTCCCTTACACGCAACAAAACATCGAATGCAGTTACCGCTGCATAAGAGATCTTTCCCTGGTTCTTTTCATTCAATACAGGAGTAAATGCGGGATCGGCCAGCAATTCTTCCATGGCCATCCTTTCAATATCATAGGCCGCAATGTTCTTCGCATCATTACCAGCAATGAATTGCTGCACCTGTTGCATCAAAGCAATCACCGCAGACACACCATTCTGAATATCTTTTTCGCTGAGGGTTTGCTGCATGCCATTATTCGGGTGATCATTCCTGTTAGTCAGGTATTTTTCCGCCATATCAAAGGTGGACCCCTCAAACGGGAACACAGTATTCAGTTTACAGAAGTTTTCAATGATATTGCTGCGACGGTTAATCTCAATTTTATCCGCCAGTGGCGTCCGGAACATTTCCTGCAACAGCAGCTCTCCTCCGCGCGTGTGCGTACTGTTGTAGAGATCAAAGATGCCGGCTGTATCCCGCTTACTGAAGAGGCGGAGGTCATCGATGGTCTGATCGTCGGTTTGTAAATACATACTACTTGATTTATTTTCTTTTCCTCCTGATCAGCAACACAGTGCCAAGCAGGAGAATAACAGAAGGCAGGATCCATATAAAGAAAAGGGACTGTGCTTTGGCTGTTTTGCCGGAAATAGTGAACAACTGATCAAGCGGATCAGGTCTGGGTGTGTAAATCGGAAAATCATTATTATCCATCCAGCTGAAGAATGCAATGCCGTGCGACTTCCCGCCGGATCTTCCATTACTCATATAATCCGCATCACCTGATACCAGGATGCGCTGTTCTTTATTGGGCAGCTTTCTTGTAAAAGTTCCCATTGTAACAAAAGGTGTTTTCTTAATATCACCTTCTGCTTCGTTGAGCACTGGCGCTACCGAATCCACCACCAATCTTCCAACCTTATTGAATGCCCCTTCTTTAGTGAGCATAATAGGCTTGAAAGAATAGCCAGCCTGGCCGGTTGATTGTAATTCAGCAGCTCCGGCCATCGCATCCTTTACAGTATCCTTGTATTTGGGATTCTCCAGCCTCTTTTTCAGTTTGCCATATCCCGGAGCATCAGCCAGATCATACAGGTCATGCGTGAAGTAAGTTCCCAGGATATGCGGCATTTCATGTTTATTCACATGCACCAGAGTACCGTTTTCCAGTCTGGCGCCAATATTGGCCAGCAAAGGATTCAGCATGTCCTGTTTACCAGGTTCGCCCAGGATAAAAGCATTGCCCCCATCAGCCAGGTATTTTCCGATCCGCTCTTCCTTCATCGGGCTCAGTTTTATTTTAGGATCTGCCACTACCAGTGCAGCTATGCCTGCAGGAATTTCAAGGTTATCCGGAGAAATGGTATCAGCATCAAACCCCAGGTTTACAAGAGAGTTCCTGTTGGTTTTGATCAACGTATGAACAGCATATTCTCTTTCTCCATATTTATAAATATCCCTTTCCAGGTTTCCGGTAGTGTATAGCACTTTAGGCATCGATTTCATCTGCAACCTTTTGAATGCTGCCGATACATTCATTTCATTCGGCCAGAAATCAGTATCGGGAAAGGTTCTCAGCCAGGTTTGCCTTCCTTTGTATTTGAGCAGCATCACTGCCCGGTTGTCTTCCGGCTGCAGATCGATCATTTTCCTGATCTCTTCTGGTTCCATGAAGTTCTTAAGATTGACCTCATTGCCTTCGGCCAATATCATGGCAGCCTCTTTCAGCGATTTCTTCGGATATCTCTTGAAGATGACACTGTCTCCATCATTGACATCATAATAATTTACATAATTGAATTTGATATCAGGTTTGAAACGCAGGTACTTCTCCCAGAGCGTCCACATGTATTCATTGCGCTTGCTGGCGCTCGACATTTTGAAGCTGCCATCGAGCAGGTTACTGTACAGTGTTACTTCCAGCGGTTCGCCCTTCTCGAAATCCGCTATCACGCGTTGTGTATTGGGATGAACAGTGTTCAGGTCATCCCTGGTGGTGTCCCAGTAGCCGATCATCCCTGGCCTCGATGAAACATAACCCACCAGCAGCACCAGCGCCATTACAGTAATATAGCGGGCAGATTTCCTGTACCAGGGAATAAACTCGCGCCCTCCTTTCATTCTGAACAGCGTAAAGGAAAGGAACATGGCAATGATCATCAGGTAATAGATCACATCAGCCGTTGTGATGAGCCCAGCCACCATTTTACCCGTCCTGTTATTCATACTCAGAAAATGGGTGAGGTCGCGCACCAGATCATACTGTTGCCAGAGACCGCCGATCCTGCTGAGTACAAGAATAACCAGAAATGTTGCCACTGCGCTTACTATCTGGTAAGAGGTCAGACTACTCATGTACAGGCCGATGGCCCCATACGCGCAAACCAGCAGAAAAAAAGCGAGGGTGGCAGACAGCACCAGTCCGGTATCAACATCCTGAATATTCAGCAAACCTGCCACCATGAAAATTCCCATCACGGCAATCAGCAGCAGATTGTAGACCATCAGCGCCAGGAATTTCCCGAATACGATATGTCTTGTTTTTACAGGAGATGAAAACAATAATTTGATGGTGCCATTATTCATTTCCCGGCTGATCATACCCATGGTCAGCAGCGGTAGAAAGAGATACAGGTTTTTGAAAGCATTCGCATAGATGCCATCATTATTCAGAAAGATCAGCTGGGTGAGTGAGCGGTTGAAGCCTTCAAAATCCGGGCTGTTCTCCAACGATAAAGATTGCCATTTGGCAAACTCCTGCACCTGGGTGTTATAGAAGAACGCGCACTGCACCATGAATGCGATGAATAAAAACCATGCAACAGGGGAATAGAACAGATTACGGAGCTCTGTCCGGGCGATCTTGAAGATCAGTTTCATATATCAGTCTTTTTATTGGGATTGTGTGGATAGTTGCTTGAACACATCTTCAAGCAGGCCTTTTTCAAGGCTGATCTCGCGCAGGCGCCAACCCTGTTCCATGCTGGCGGCGATAAGCCTTTCCGTGATCTCCTGATCACCATCGAAGTAAAGCCGTATTTTTTTATCTGTCAGGAACTCCACCCTGGATATGCCTTTTACGGCCAGCAGGTTTTCCTTTGCAGGAGGATTTTCCATGCTCATTACAATGCTGTTCGACTGCATGTAATTGTTGAAAGCATCCATGGTGTCTGAAAAGATAATACGTCCTCCTTCTATCATGATCACCTCGCGGCAAAGCAGGTGGATCTCGCTCATTACATGTGAAGAAAGCAATACGGTACTATCCTGAGCAATATCCCTGATCAGCTTTCTCACTTCAATGAGTTGATTGGGGTCCAGGCCATTGGTAGGCTCGTCCATCACCACCAGTTTTGGCTTATGAATGATAGCCTGTGCAATACCAACACGCTGCCTGTAACCGCCGGATAGATTTTTGATCAGCCTGCTGCTGAAATGCGCGATCTGGCATTTCTCCTTGGCTTCCTCTACCGCCATTTTGATTTTTGATCCTTCCATCAGACGCAGCTCTGCAGCGTAGCTCAGGTACTCGTCAACAGTAAGATCTGTATACACCGGTGGATTCTGTGGCAGGAACCCGATCCTGGCCCTGGCGGCTTCCGCATTTTTCCTGGTATCCATCCCATCGATGTAAACACGGCCTTCCGTTTGATTCACAACACCACACACGATATTCATGGTGGTGGATTTGCCGGCTCCATTGGAGCCAAGCAATCCGATCACACCCGTCTGGTCAATTTCCAGGTTGATATCCCGGATAGCCCAGGATGCACTGTATTTGTGCGACAGGTTTTCGATTTTTAAAATACTCATAGCATGATTTTTTCACGTTAGGTTTAATTGCGGGCATAATTGATCCTGGTGATCTTCGGAGCCAACGCCCCTGTTCCACCCATTTTTCCCACCAGTGCGAAAGCAAAATTTTTATAGATCCAGATATTAGGAGTAAGCTTTCCGTCATTGGCAATACCTGCCGCAGTAAAGGTGGTAATGATATCACCGGTAGCTGCATTCCTGAATTCAAAAATGTAATCGGCAACATTTCTTTTAACGGCATATTGCCTGAACTCAGTAACGCCTTTGAAAGCAAGACTGGCAACTTCAGAACCTGGTGCTGCCTGAGCCATATTAATGCTGACCGGAATATTGTCTGACAGCAGGTTCACAAAACGTATTCCCATGGCGCTATCCTTTGCAGTAAACCCCAATGGCTCATCATTAACCAGTACATATTCAGGCGCAGCCGGGGTACCGGCAAGAAAGAGGCTCTGCATGGAGCCTTCCGGCAGATCGAGATTTATTTTGAAAAGCGGCTCGCTTTTCTGCAGGGTGTCCGGTATCTGGTACAGGTATAACGGATGAGTGCCCGCTACAGGTGAATAAAGATTGGGAACAACACCGAAAGTCCCATACAGCAGGCTGTTCACCGTATTGAACAAAGCTGGCACCTGCGTTGAAAAAACGGTCTTCATGGTATTGGCGCCGGCCACTCCATGGAAAATAACGAGGGAGGCACTTCCTGGCCTGTTGATCTTATTTTTTGTGCAGGCAGCAAAGAGTATTATGAGCAATCCTGCGGAGATGATTTGTTTCATTGTAATACAATTGAATGAGTAATTGAAAAACCAGGTGTTACCTGATATAACCGTTGTTTTGTCCCAGGTTCCTGTTGGCTTCTATTTCAGCAGCAGGAACAGGATATAATAACTGGTAATCCCCTTCCCATGGTTGCTTCAAAGGCATTGCGCTCAATACCGCGCTTGCCCTGCCTGTACGCCTGAGGTCCATCCACCGGTTCCCCCATTCGGCAAACATTTCAATTTCACGCTCATGTATAACCGCTTCTTTAACTTCTGTTTCATTCAGTGCAGCTGACAGGTTTTGAAGAGAAGTCCGGGAACGGACGGCATTGAGATCGTCAATGGCTTTGGTATATCCTCCATCTGCTCCGTTGGCCCTGGCTTCCGCCCTGATCAGGTACATATCGGCAAGCCTCAGCACCATATAAAGCTCGGGAGATGGCGCATTCAGTACAGACATATTCCTGCTGTGTTTATATTTCACAGGGTACCATACTTTCACATTCAACCCGTTGGTGGTTTGTAAAGTACTGTCGAGCCAGACTTCCTTACGCTGGTCTCCCTCTTCAAAAGCAGCCAGCAACTGATCGGAAACCCAAACGCCAGCCGGAGCTTTATATGGATCTCCGACAGGAATAAAGTAATGACCTTCGGATACGGCATTCCTGAGTGTGGCGTCCTGGTTGGTCTGTTTGAATTGAAGGATAGCTTCCCTGCTGCCCGACAGGAATATATCGTTCAATGGCATGAGTTGAAAAAGCCCTGATTCTGCAATTACCTCCGATGCTTTTGCTGCTGCCTGTCCATTATCTCCCATGTACAGATATACTTTAGCCAGCATGGCTTTAGCTCCCCATTTGTTCACGCGTACTCTGAGGTTCTTTCCTGCTGCATAGGTTGCGGGAAGATCTCTTTCCGCATCCAGCAGGTCTCTCAATATCTGCGCATAAACAACAGGAACAGGGGAGCGGGGGATGTTCACCGTTTTACTGAAGTCAACAGTCAATGTAACCGGTACTTCACCGAAGAAATTCACCAGGTGGAAATAAGAGAATGCGCGCAGGAATTTTGCTTCTGCCGTGTACTGGACCTTCACACTGTCCCGCATTGTGGAATTCTGCGCGCCGGCAATTCCTTCAATCACAGCATTGGCATGATAGATGGCATTATAGGCCGACGTCCAGATGGTATTGGTCATGCTGTTGTTGGTCAGCGTGAGCGTATTGGTAGCCAGCGCATAGGCGTCCCGGTTACCCGAACTCATAATCAATTCTCCGGCAGACAAACCACCTGCGAGCGTAGAGAGCCCGCCCGCGAAACCATTGAGGATGGCATTGGCAGGACTGCTGCCTGCTGCCGTCCGGGGTCCATGGATCAGGGAGTTATACACACCTGCCAGCGCGCCTTCGGCCTGAGCTTCCGTTCTGAACATTTTTTCTGCCGTGATACTGTTGATCGGCTCATCAACTTCCACCAGTTTAGTACAGGAAACCAGTGTTCCTGTTAGTATCGTAAAGAGCAAAAGTGCTGGTGTATATTTTGTTGTTTTTCGCATAATGGTTGTGTTTACAGGGTGATAGTTAATCTGCCAACAATGATCCTGGGGATCGGATTGAACGATCCGTTCCTGATACTGGGATCCATACCATGCCTGGTGATGGTAAACAGGTTGGACACATTCAGGGAGATATTGCAGGCCTGAACACCTGCTTTTTTAACCAGCTCCGGTGACATGCTGTAGCTGAACTCAACAGCATTCATCCTTACAAAGGAGGTATTGGTAAGCTCCACTCCCCTGTTATCGCCGATGGTGGTGAATTTGGGGAACAGGGCAATAT
This sequence comes from Pseudobacter sp., assembly GCF_051955275.1. Taxonomy (NCBI): domain Bacteria; kingdom Pseudomonadati; phylum Bacteroidota; class Chitinophagia; order Chitinophagales; family Chitinophagaceae; genus Pseudobacter; species Pseudobacter sp. The sequence continues at coordinate 26,906 of NZ_JBQCGW010000257.1, forward strand.
CACCCGGCTGACGCCAGCGCCCTTCCAGCATCCCCGGAGGCATTACCAGGTTATTCATTCTTCCTGCACTGAGACCGGTATATGCCTGGTACCCGATCTGTTTGGAATAACTGAAATGCAGACTCAATCCAAAATCCTTCCACCTGAAATCTGTTCCGAAACCACCGAAGAATTCAGGGTTCATATCATAAGCCAGGTAACGGTCATCATCACCTGTTCCTGGAAACACACTATTATTGGTGGTGATCTTTCCGTCTTTGTTATAATCTTCAAATGTGTATTCGCCCGATAAAGGATTAACACCGGTAACACGCAGTACATAAATAGTGGCAAGCGACTGCCCTACTTTGTACCTGGTAGCGAAAGGTGATTTTTCAATGCCGGGATAAGAGATCAGTGAATTCTCATTCCTGCTGATATTGGCAGACATAGAAAAACGGAAATCTTTTTTTCTGATCACTTCCATTCTTGCAGAAAGCTCAACGCCCTGGTTCTGTACGGTAGCCACCCAGTTGGCCCGGGCGCTTGCAAAACCAGTATAGGCAGGGGTAGGTAACTGGGTGAGCTGATTGCCGGAACGCTTGCGGTATACAGACAGATCAACGGTCAGCCTGTCATCCATAAAGGCCATGCTTAATCCGCCTTCGGTCAATCTTCCTTCTTCCCACCTGTAATCCTGGTTCACAGGAACCTGGTTCACGTAGGGCTGCACATCGTTGTAGGTGAACATGCGCAGGCTGCTGCCCGGTTGTTGCGTGGAATAACGGGCCAGGTATTCGTAGTTGCCTACATTATCACTGCCGGTAATTCCGTAGCTGCCTCTCAGTTTGATGAGGCTGACCCAGGAAGGAAGGGCTTTTTTAAGCCATTCTTCTTCCGTGGCGATCCAGGAGGCGCCAACGGATCCGAAGTTGCCGAACTGTCTGCCTGGCGCAAAGCGGGAAGAGCCATCCCTTCTTGCCTGCAGGTTCAGGATATATTTGTTCTCCCAGTTGTAATTGATCCGGGTGAACACACCGGCATATTTATAATCGAAAAATGTATTGGTTGTTTGCATCAGCTGCGCCAGGCCGATACTTCGCATGAGATCGTCGCTGGTAAACCCGAGCCCCATGGTCATGCCCGTAGCGGTATTTGTCTTCTGAAGCGTACCTCCCAGCAATACAGACAGTTTGCCTCTTGAAATGGAGCGTGTGTAATTCAGTTGTGGCTCAAAAGCGAGGTTATTGTTTTTGGTATTACCCAGCGTAGTAGTGGCCATCGGGTTTCCCTGTGGATTCTGTGAAGCCATTGGATTATAGATATCGCTGGTATTGTTCGCATTCTGATAACTCAGGCTGCCCGTCAGCACCAACCCTTTCAACAAGGTATAATTGATGGAGAGGTTACTGTTCAGTACGCTCGTTTTTACAATATTGGTTTTAAGGATATAATCGAAAGGATAATTGTTGATGTTGGAATTGCTGTTGTATCCTCTGAAATTCAGCTTACCTGATTCATCAAAAATGGGAGGAGCATTGGGAGGAGATACATATCCTGAACTGGCGTCGCTGATGGCCTCCACTTTGGAAGCGCCATAACTGGCCGTAAAACTCATGGTAAGCTTTTGATTGGAGCTGGTATGGCGTACATTCAGGTGCACGGTACCTCTTTTATTTCCACCCGATCTTGTATTCAGGTCCACCTGATCAGTATATCCTCCTGCCAGCCTGAAACTGGTGCGCTGATCGCCGCCGGAGAGAGCAAGAGACAGATCTGTGCTCTTTCCTGGATTCAGCAATTCTTTCAGCCAGTCGGTAGAACGGGTAGTATCCCAGACCATCAGGTCAGGCGCATTTTCAGGAGTAGGCGTAATGCCATCATTTTTGAATGCTTCGTAACGCATGTCGAGGTACTCACGCAGGTTTAGCATTTTAGGAACCCGGGAAATGGTTACGAAGCCCTGTTGCACCGATGCTTCGAGGGCAGTCTTTCCCGGCTGCGCTTTCCGGGTGGTGATGAGGATCACGCCATTGGCGGCACGCGAACCATAAATAGCAGTGGCATCGGCATCTTTCAGTACTTCGATACTTTCTATGTCTTTTGGATTGATATTGAAAAAAGGGCTTTGTCCTTCCGTATAAGATAATCCTCCCTGCACAAGGCCGGCAGAAACACCTTCCGTATTGTAAGTGGCGATACCTGATTCCAGTACTGTCTGCGGGATGCCATCGATCACATAAAGCGGTTCGGTGATTGCATTGGTATTGATCGAATTTCTTCCCCTGATCTGCAGTTTTACAGGAGAACTGGCAATGCCGGTCATATTGGTAACCTGCAGGCCGGGCACTCTTCCCTGCAAGGCAGTTACAGGATTCATAACAGGTTGCCTGCGCAGTTCTTCGCCGGAAACCCTTGTGATATTACCGGTTGACAAACGTTTGCTGGTGATGCCGTAAGCCTGCACTACAGCCTGGTCCAGTTCATTGGTGGCCACTTTCATGGATTCCACAATGTTCATGGTAGTTTTAGCGATCTTCACCACCTTTTTTTCATACCCGATACTGGTGAGGGTGATGGTGATATCGCCTTCGATACCCTTTAGTGTAAAAGCCCCCTTCTCATCTGTTTGAGTGGCTTTATTGGTTCCATTCACTATGATAGTTACCCCACGTATAGGCGTCCTGTTCTTTTCGTCTAAAATAAAACCTGAAACATCTCTGCCCGGTGGCTCGAACAGCTGAATGGGAAGCGATATTATTTTTTTAGGAGAGAGCACGATGGTCTTTCCTTCGATACTGAATTCAAAAGGCTGTTCTTTCAGTACAGCATGCAGGAAATCAGCAAGCGGCATATCAGTGGCCGTGATACTTACCTTTTTTGCATCATCCAACGTATTCCTGTTGGAGAACACAACATAACCTGTCTGGTTTTCGATGGCCGTAAAAACCTGTTTCAACGGAACATCCTTTCCTGAAAATGTAACTGACTGTGAGAGCCCGGTAGCATAGGCGCAGGTCAGCATGGTGGTGAGTAGTACAATGGTCAGCTTCATAGCTAGCAGCAGTTTGGTCAAGGGCCGGTAACCCGCTTCAGCACTACATGGCAGTGCCGCGCCGGTTTGTAACCGGATTGCAGTTTTTAACATAAATTGCGTCAGTTTTACCGCCTGCTCATAATCAGGCGGGAGTTGTGAAAAAATGAACACGATTCTTCTGATCAACTCAAAACGCGGCCGGAGGTGTTGCAACCACTTCCGGCTTTTTTGTGCCGATCAACAGGAAACAGGTTGATAGAACAGGTAAGGTCAATGATTGCGATAAGGTTGGTCAATGCCCCTGGAGCACAATCAGTTTCCTTCCTTCCAGACGGAACTGCACTCCGGTTTTTTCGAGTATTTTCAATAGCCCTGTAAGATTGGTTTCCCTGCTGATCTTGCCCGAGAACCAGATTTTGGGTATACCGTTTTCGTATGCTACATCTATATCGTACCAGCGCTCCAGCTGAAGCATGGCATCAGCGAGACTGACATTTTCAAAATTGAAGAGACCGTTCTTCCAGGCTGTCACTTTATCCAGGTCAGCATCCAGCACTGTGATCTTTTTGCTGCCATTGTTATTCACCGATGCCTGCTGCCCTGGTAACAGCATGGCCGTTTGCGATGCCTCTTCGTCTCCGGAAATAACTTTCACACGCACCACACCCTCCGTAAGCGTGGTATTGATGGCCTTTTCATTGGTGTAAGCGTTTACATTGAACTGCGTGCCCAGTACTTCCACATCAAGCTGTTTGTTCACATTCACCACAAACGGAACCTTGATAGCTGGCCGGCCTTTGAAGGCGGGGAGGTTCATGCTCTTTACATGAAAGAATGCTTCGCCGCTCAATTCCACTTTTCTTTCCGTTGAACCGAATTCAACCGGAAAGCGGATGGAACTTGCTGCGTTCAACCATACTTCCGTACCATCGGGCAGTGTGATCATGAACTGACGACCGTGCGGGGTGGTCATGGTATTATACTGTACTTCTTTATTGGAAGTCTCCAGCTGGGAGTAATGTAATTGTCCGTTTTTCAGCGTTACCTGTGCGCCATCTTCCATGGCCACGATGCCATTCCCCAGGCTATCGAGCACCACCTGTCTGCCATCAGCCAGGGTAAGCACAGCACCATCTTTGCCCGGCCCGATCTCCTGTTCTGTTTTTGCAACAACCGGAGGTGGTGTGGAAGTTTTATTTGTAATGAGATAAAGTGCGCCCGCTGCGAGTAATACCAGTACAGCTGCGGCGGCCCAGATCCATTTACGCATGGGATAGACAGGGGCCTGGCTGACCTCTTCCGGCATTGCCTGGTATTGATCAACGCTCAGAATGCGTATCAGCACCGGCTTCCAGGGTTTCATATCAAAATCGCCTGCAGCCTGCTGCAATAGCATTTCCGCCTCCATCAGTTGCTGGAGCAATTGCCTTGCATCGGTGGATTCCATCAGCTGATCCCATTCGGCCTGTTCAGCTTCTGAAAGTTCACCGGCCCTGAAGGCCTGCAACAATTGTTTTATCCTGTTTTGGTCCATATCCGGATTAATAGAAACCTGGGGAAACTGATCGTACCATCGATCATAAAAAAAATTCCAGAAAAGTCCAGAACACTATGGCAGGTATAGTTATGCCGTTATTCTTAAGGTGTTCACGGATCTGTTCAAGACTGATGCCTATAGTGTTTTTGACGGTTTGTACAGACAGTCCCAACTCGGCTGCGATCTCTGAAACAGACCTGCCCTGCAGGCGGCTCATTTCATAGATCTTCCTTCTTTGCGGCGAGAGGCGTTCTACTGCCTGCTGCACCAGTTGTTTTGTCTGATGGTATTGTGTATCTGTTTCAATCCCTGATTGGGTGGGAGCAGTTTCCTGCCATTTGTCCAGCGCTCTCTTTTCAGTCTGTTTGCGCCGGAGCATATTGAGGCATTCATTGATGGCAATACGGGTGATCCAGGTGCGCGGAAATTCAATCTCAGTCAGTTTATCCCGTTGAAGCCAGATGCGGATGAAGGTATTCTGGATGGCGTCTTCTGCTGCCTGTTCAGATTTCAGCATGTTCAGCAGATAGGGTTGCAACAGGGGAACATACTGATTGAACAGTTGCTCAAAAGCCTGTTCATCTCCCTGGCTGATCAGTTGCAGCAGTTCCTTTTCATGATATGATGTAAGCAGCGCCAATAGTACGGACCCGGTGTTTAGGTATTGCAAACTAGGGAAAAAAGCAATTGCTTCGAATTAAATCAAATAGGGCTGTTTTAAAAGACATGTTGCCAATAATCGGGGACACGAGCGACTGGGCACGCCATAACAAGAAGGGCCACCCTTTCAGGCGGCCCTCACAACTAATTAATTTTATTTCAATCCGTACTTGTGCTTGTAACGGTCCGACAACTGTTTGTGTTTATCCGTCAGATCAAGCTGCCTGCCCTGTATAAAAGCCAGCGAGATCACATTCCCGCTCATATCCAGGATATCACCATCAGCCACTACAATATTGGCATCTTTTCCTTTTTCGATGGAGCCGGTCTTATCAGCCACACCAAGAATGGTTGCCGCATTCAGCGTAATGGCAGACAGGGCCTGCTCTTTGGTCAATCCATATGCCGCGGCAGTACCGGCATTGAAAGCCAGGTTTCGCTGACGCGTATTTCCGTCATCATCATTGATGGCAAACAATACACCGGCTTTCTGCAGCAATGATGGAGTTTTGAAAGGCTGGTCAACATCATCATCCGCCATCACCGGCAGGTCATGCAACTGGTTCAGCACAACGGCAATATTGTTCTGCTTCAGGATATCAGCGATCTGCCAGCTGTCCGCTGCGCCAACCAGCACTACATCACACCCGAACTCCTTTGCAAATTCAATGGCAATCAGCATCTCTTTTACAATATCGCAATGAATGAAAAGCTTCTTGGACCTATCGAACAGCCCTTTCACCGATTCAAATTTCAGGTTCACGGCTTCATGAGTTCCTGCTGCATGGTATGCTTTCGCTTCACGTAAAAAAGCTTTCACTCCTTCTATCTGCTCCAGTCCGCGTTTCACCGGATCACCGGCAGGCTGTTGCTGAAAGAAGAAACCACGGCCCCCGCCACGCCTGTTCAGTAATGAAGGCATGCGGAAATGGATATTCTTATCGGCCGATACCAGTGCATCTTCCCAGTTCCAGGCATCCAGTTGCACCACGGAAGAAGAGCCGGAAATAATACCACCCTGCGGAACGATATTCGCCAGCAGGATCCCGTTGGTACGAAGCGTATTGGTTACTTTGGAATCCGTATTGTAAGCCACAATGGAACGCACATTGGGATTGAGTTCCCCCATTTCAGTGGCATCCACGGTGGCGCGAACACTGCCCACTTCCACCAGCCCCAGGTTGGAGGAACTGAGAATAAGGCCCGGATAGATATGCTTGCCTTTGCAATCATAGATCTTTACATCGGCAATGGCTGCATTCGGACGCACATCCACAATCTTGCCGCCGCTTACTACCACCATCCCGTTCTCTATCACCTGTCCGTTGCCTACATGCACAGTGGCATTGGTGAGGGCAAAGGTCACCGTCTGCGCCGGTGCGGGGTATACAGTCTCCTGGGCAGAGACTGCTCCCATCATCAACGCAGCACTTATCATTAAATAGATTCGTTTCATGTTGTTTCAGTTTTCTGTTTGATTACTCGTTGATATTGTCTACATCCACTGCCAGCAAACCATGACTATGGAAATGGTCCATACAGGTATGGATCAGTTCCATCCTTGGCCTTGCGCGCTGGAACTGTGCAGCACCGGCAGGTCCGGCAGAACGTTTGGCAGACTGCAGCTTGTTTATCAGCCTGGCCTTCTCAGCCTGGATCTGCTTACGCAGTTCTGCATCTTTTTCACGATCGAAATAAACAGTACCGTCTACAATTGTTTTTTCCGCCACTGCATAAATAGTGAGCGGATTATGGCTCCAGAGCACCAGGTCAGCATCCTTACCAACCCTGATACTTCCTACCTTATCATCCACATGCAGCATTTTAGCAGGATTGATGGTAACCATGTTCAACGCATCGATCTCACTCATTCCAGCATACTTGATGCTCTTGGCAGCTTCCTGGTTGAGGCGGCGCGCCATTTCAGCATCGTCGGAGTTGATGGCTACATTGAGACCAACCTTAGCCATGATGCTTGCATTCTGCGGAATGGCATCCACCACTTCCATCTTGTACTGCCACCAGTCGCTGAAAGTAGAAGCATTGGCGCCATGCGCTTTCATCTTATCAGCTACCTTGTAGCCCTCAAGTATATGCGTAAATGTATTTACCGGGAATCCGAATTTTTCCGCTACGCGCATGGTAGCAGTGATCTCGCTCTGCACGTAAGAGTGACAGGTAATGAAACGCTTTTTGTTCATGATCTCCACCAGCGCATCCAGTTCAAGGTCCCGGCGGACAGGATTTAAAATGGGATTCGGACCGGCAGCACTCTTTTTAGCTTTACCGGTACCCGATGTACTGGCTGGTCTTTCTTTCAGCAAGGCAGCCTGGTAGTCGGATGCACGCTGGAATGCATCGGTGAGCACCTGCTCAACTCCCATACGCGTATCAGGGAAACGGTTATTCTGCTGAGAAGAAGAACGCTTCACATTCTCTCCCAATGCAAACTTGATAAAGGGATCAGCTCCTTTGAACTTCAGTCCTTCATCATCCGCACCCCAGCGCAGTTTGATGAGCTGTGTTTGACCGCCAATGGTATTGGCCGATCCGTGCAGGATATGTGATGTGGTTACGCCACCGGAGAGCTGGCGGTAGATATTGATATCTTCAGGATTGAGATTGTCTGCAATGCGTACTTCGGAGGTAACACTCTGCCCGCCTTCATTGATGCTCATGGCGGCAATATGCGAGTGCTCATCAATGATGCCTGCTGTAAGGTGTTTACCTGTACCATCTATCACTCGTGCGCCTGCACCGGAAAGGTTCTTGCCAATAGCTGCGATCTTACCCCCTTTGATCAGCACATCCGTTCCTTCCAGCTTGCCCTCTTTTTCGGAAGTCCAGACTGTAGCGTTCTTTATAAGCATGGTTTCCTGCACAGGAAGCGTTTCAGTGCCATATGCGAGAAAAGGATAGGTCACTTTTCCGAGATCCGGCGCAGGCTTTGCTTTGGCGCTATCGGATTTGGCTGCGGCAGCTTTGGATAATGTAGCACTCCAGGTGAATGGATTGCCTGCACCATCACGCCCGGAACCGTTCCATTCATTACCGGAAGCGATACCACTCATGATGGTCTCTGAAACCTTCGGCGCGCGGCCTTCCGTGAAGCTGAGCTTCACCAGTTTGCCGTCGTAGGAATATTTTCCCGTCAGCGTATCGGTACCAATGAAAGTAGCTACACCGCCATCTTTCAGGTCAAGTGTGAAATTCTTTGCATTGCTGGTGGTGAAAGTGTAAGTCCCCTTCGCATCGTTCCAGTTCTCATCTTTCACATTGTAACGGATGCCCTGAACCCAGTTTTGCAGGATCACCGTTTTTGCATCGAATATATTTCCGGAAGTGATGATGAAGTTAGCCAGCTTACCGCCTTCCAGGCTACCTACTTTATCGTATATCCCTAACAGTGAGGCCGGTGTTTTGGTGAGCGCTTCCAGTGCTTTGGTTTCGCTGAGGCCGTACTCGATGGCCTTGCGGAGATTAGCGGGAAAGTCGGTGAGGTTACCCAGATCAGCGGTAGTGATGGCAAAGGTAACGCCAGCTTTTTCAAGCGCGCCTGCATTGGTGGGCGCCAGTTCCCAGTGCTTCAGGTCATCCAGACCGGTGAAGCGGAGCTCATTGGGATCATCGGCATCCATGGGAGCCGGAAAGTTCAATGGCAGGATGAAAGCTGCTTTTGTAGCTGCTATCTCCGGTACGCGCTGGTACTCGTTATTACCGCCTTTGATAATATAATCAACGCCGAATTCCTTGCCGATACGGTTGGCGCGGAGATCAGCCCATTTGTCGCCTGCCTCAAAGATCTGCGGCAGTGATTGTGTTTCATTGAAAGACTTGAGTGTGATGTTCACGCCTTCCTTCACAGGATTGCTTTTGTACCACTGTGCATCCAGGTAGGTCTGGCGCAGTAGTGCGATAGAGCCCATCAGGCTGCCCGGGTAACTTTGGGTGGATGTTCCCTTGCTGAAGGAATAGTGGGCGGAGGCTTTTTCCTTTACCACTACCAGGTTCTCCTTGTCGGTAGCCAGTGTAACCACCGTTCCGGTACCGCGGGCGATACCGTCTTTGGAATGCGTGAGCACGGTACCAAAACCGAGATCACGGAGTGGCCTGGCTTTTGCATCGTCTACGTTGAAGAGCTTGTCGCCCTCCACATCAGAACGGATGGCCTGATTCCAGCCGTATGCTCCCTTGAGGTTGGAAGTGAGCTGCGCGGGGGCAAAGAAATTAAAGCCACCGGCCTGGCGTTGCGCAATGGCAATGCCATAGTCGCTGTACATATCTATAAATGAAGGATAGATGAACTTGCCCTTGCAATCGATCACGGTGGCACCGGCCGGCACGGAAACATTGGCTCCGGCTGCTACTATCTTTCCCTCTTTCACCACCAGGGTGGCATTCGGAATGGTAGTCTGCGCATCACGCACCAGCGTGGCATTGGTGAAAGCATAGTGGCTGATCCTGGGATCGGCCACGCCATTTACAGGATAGGTTGTCTGAGCAGTGAGGCTGATATGGAATAAACATACCAGCCACAACAGGAATAGAGGTTTCCCTGGTGGGTAGAACCCGGATTTTCTCATGAGGTTAATTTTAGATATGAAAGATGAAGACCCAAATTACTCAAATGAAGTAATTTCACCCGGTTAAAAATTGCTTAACCGGTCAATAATATACATGAATATAGCACCCTATATCGATCATACGATGCTGAAGCCAGTTATGACGTTGGAAGACGCGCGTAACTTGTGCCGGGAAGCAACCCAATATGGCTTTGCGGCCGTTTGCCTGCCTCCGCCGCTGGTGAAGAATGCCAAAGCCCTGCTGGTTGGCAGCAGCGTAAAAACCGCTACTGTTATCGGCTTTCCTTTCGGTTACTCGGTTGCGAAAGCAAAGGTATTTGAAGCGCAGCAGGCCATCGAGGATGGAGCCGACGAACTGGATATGGTGATCAACCTGGTAGCATTGAAGAACAAAGCCTGGGGCTACCTGGAAGCGGAAGTGAAACATATTATAGAAGCCGCTCATAAGAATGACCGCATCCTGAAGGTGATCATCGAGTCCGGTGTACTCACCGATGAAGAGATCATCGAATGCTGCAAAATCTACGGTGGTATGGGAGTGGATTTCTTGAAAACCTCCACCGGTTATGCCGAAAAAGGCGCTACGGTGGAAACCGTGCAACTGATGAGATCGCATCTCCCATCTTCCATCAGGATCAAGGCCTCCGGCGGCATCCGCACGGCGCAGTTTGCAAAACAGCTGATCGGCGCGGGCGCAGACAGGCTGGGATGCAGTGGCAGCGTGGCAATTGTTAAAGAAGAGCAGGCCGCTGAGGGCTATTAAAACATTGTTGTATTTTAGCGCACAAATCGTCTCCTGTATGAAACTGACCGGCGTAATCCTGATATTGTTCATTTGCCTGAATGCATCGGCCCAGACAGATACGGCCACGGTGGTGGTGCATAAGGATCCCCGCATTGAACTGCTGATCAAAAAGCAGATCGAGATCAACGAGTTCACTACCCGCAATGCGCGAAGATCGGCTCCGGGATTCCGCATCCAGGTGATAAGCACCAACGACCGTAACAAAGCATTCAGCGCCAAGTCAACCATCTATCAGCAATTCCCGGAACTGAAAGCATACCTGCTTTACCAATCCCCTTTCTATAAACTGAAAGTGGGCAATTTCAAGGAACGTGAAGATGCAGAGCAATACATGTCTGCCCTGAAACAATATTTCCCTTCAGGAGTATACATTGTACGTGATGTAATTGAAGTAAACCCCGAGAAGAATACGGAACAGGAGTAAACCAACCGTTTTCTTTAATTATTTTTGAACCATGACTACGCTGAAAGAAAAGATCCATAGCCTGGCAAAAGCCTTTGCACCTGATTTTATCTCCATAAGGCATCACCTGCATGCCCATCCTGAGCTCAGTTACCAGGAATTTGAAACCTCAGCGTTCATCCAGCAGCAGTTGCGTGATTTCGGTATTCCGTTTACAGTGATGGCAGAGACCGGTGTGGTAGGCGTTATTGAAGGAAAGAATCCCGGTAAGAAAGTGATTGCCCTGCGTGCCGATATAGATGCCCTTCCCATCCAGGAAGAGAACGATGTTCCCTATAAATCAACCCGCCCCGGCGTGATGCATGCCTGTGGCCACGATGTACATACTACCTGCCTTCTCGGCGCCGCTAAAATTCTGAATGAATTGAAGAACGAATGGGAAGGCACAGTGAAACTCATCTTCCAGCCCGGTGAGGAGCGCAACCCCGGTGGTGCCAGCCTGCTCATCAAAGAAGGTGTGCTCACCAAAGCCCCTGTTCCACAAGCCATTTACGGACTGCATGTGCATCCGCAATTAGCTATCGGACAACTGAGCTTCAGAGGTGGACAGGTAATGGCCAGCGCCGATGAGATCTATATTACCATTAAAGGTAAAGGCGGCCATGCGGCAGCGCCACATCTTACAGCGGATACCATTCTGATTGCATCGCAACTGATAGTCAGCCTGCAGCAGATCATCAGCCGCAACCGGAACCCGCTGAATCCTTCCGTATTATCCATCTGCTCCATCCAGGGCGGACATACCACCAATGTGATCCCCAGCGAAGTGAAGCTGATGGGTACTTTCAGGGCACTGGACGAAGAATGGCGCTTCAAGGCCCATGAGCTGATCAGGCAGCAGGCTACCGGTCTCGTACATGCGATGGGCGGGGAGCTCGACCTGCATATCGATGTCGGCTATCCTTCTGTATACAATAATGAAGCGCTGAACAAAGTTGCCCGCAAGCTGGCAGAGGATTTTGCCGGAAAGGAAAAAGTGGAAACCACTGAAGTGAGGATGGGCGCTGAAGATTTCGGCTACTACACGCAACATATCCCCGGCTGTTTCTATCGCCTCGGTGTAATGAATGTGGAGAAAGGCATCACTTCCGGTGTGCATACCCCCACTTTCAATATCGATGAGAGCGCTATTGAAACCGGTATGGGAATGATGGCCTGGCTCGGAAGCCAGACCGGATCATTCTAAGAATTTATCCGCGCTCCTTCCTTGTGACCATATTCCAGAAGCCAAGCACCAGTGCAGTGGCAGTGCCAATGAGTGAGTACCATTCATGGCTGGCCAGTCCTTTTACATTCATCGCTTTGAAATAGGTGAGAATGGGAAAGGCATAGGGAAAGTATACCACTTTATCCCATTGCAGAATGGCGATACCCATGATGGTAAGCCCGATACCTATCCCCAGGGAAGTAATATAATTCTTAAACCGCAGGCTGAGCCAGTACTGGATGGCAGTGATGCAAAGTGAAGCGATATAGATCCGGGCCGTAAGCCTTGCAAAGGCTGCAACGGGAGGTGGCGTTTCAAAAAAACCGTATTGTGGGCGGAAGATATTGGCTATATAGCCACTGGTAATAATAGAGATATTGAACAGCAGCAGCGAGCCCATGATCAATAATTGTATCACTACAAATTTTGAAAAGAAGATATCCGCATAACTGCGTGGCTGCGTGTACACCAGTTTCCAGGCATTGTTCTTATACTCTGTCTGTACCACCAGGCTGGTAATAACGGTCACGTACATGGGAAAGAAGGCCGCCCCCATCTGCCAGCTTCCTTTTGCATGGGATTCCCAGGGCATATTGCCCAGTTCAGCCATGAAGGCTTTCGGATATAGGATATATGCAATTGCATAAAGAATGGGCAGTGCAACACCTGCAATAAATGCTGCCCTGTAAGCCAGCGTGCGCCTGCTTTTCAGGAACTCCGCTTTTGTATTGATGATAAAACCTGCCATAACTACTGGTTGGTGATTTGAACGAATAAGTTTTCGAGATCGTGCTGCTCAACGGATACCTGGTATACTTCAATACCTTGCTGCACCAGTGTTTTGTTGAGCTGTGCCGTGCGCTCCCTGCTCTCGAACTGCACGGAGAACTGAGTGCCGTTCACCTGTTGCACCGGGAATCCATCCAGCAACTGCGAGGCGAGTTGCGCATCGTTCACCTCAACCAGCACCATTGCTTTATCGGCCTGTAGTTTCTGCAGTTCCTGCATCGATCCCTGAAATAATAATTTGCCTTTGTGAATGATGCCGATATGCGTGGCCATCTTTTCCATTTCCGTCAGCAGGTGACTGCTCACCAGGATGGTCTTGCCTTCTTCCCGGTTCAGTTTTTTGATCAGTTCCCGGGTTTCTATGATACCGCTGGGATCCAGGCCATTGGTGGGCTCATCGAGGACCAGCAGTTTCGGATCATTGAGCAGCGCAATGGCAATGGCTAACCGTTGTTTCATGCCCAGGGAATAAGCGCTTGCCTTTTTCTGCGCAGCGCTGCTGAGACCAACGATCTTCAGTACTTCGTCGATGCGGCTCTTCGGGCAGCCCAGACTGAGCCGGAAAACTTCCAGGTTCTCCTTTCCCGTAAGGTGGAGGTAGAAAGAAGGAGATTCGATCAGCGTGCCGGTCTGCTGCATGGCTTTGATCCGGTCGGTCTCGATACTGTTACCGAACAGCCGGATCACGCCCTGCTGGTTTTTCAGCAGGCCCAGGATCAGGCGGAGCGTGGTGGTCTTGCCCGCCCCATTCGGCCCGAGGAAGCCGTAAATGCTTCCTTCGGGCACCTGCAGGTCCAGTTGTTGAAGAATGGGTTGCCCGGACCGGAACTTATAGTCCAGTCGCTGGGTCTCTACAATAAAAGATTTCATGGCTATTTCTTTTGGTTGATCTTTTTGAGTTGATCGCCTGTTGCTTTCAATACCGAGCTTGAATCATAGGACATCGTGATCTGCTGCACTTCCAGTCCGGATATCGATAACTCACTCTCCTGGTTAAGCGAAACCTGCAGAGCTGAAACAGGAGACAATAAAGACAGTTCCGCTTTTGAATTATCCAGTTTCAAAAAAAGATTACGGATTGGATTAGGAGTGCCCTGGTAATAGCCAGTGGTTAAAAGGTCAGAGTTGACCAGGTGCATGGTGATATTTTCCACCGGCTTTGTTTTACGACCTTCTTTGAGGTAAACACCCTCACAATCCTCCAGTTTCAGATCAAAACCCGGTGGCAGGTACAGTTTCACTACATCATAAGAGTTTTCAGTGATGAATTGTTTGTCAACAGTTCCGTTCTGAAGTGTGTCGTACCTGTAATACGTACTATCTCCGAATAAAAGCACAGAGTCTCCGGACTGTCTCTCTTTTACAGGAAGACCATAATGGGTTTCGATTGTTGCATACAGAGAATCGGATGGGTAAACAGTCAGGTTGTTGATCCCACGCAGGGTCAGGTGTTGCTTGCCGGTATAGCTGTAAGTGGTCAGTTCATTCTCCTCTTTTTCCCAGCTGAAATTGCCGGACTTATACCTCGCCAGTATAGTGCCAACCACCAGTACAGGCAGCAGCACTGCCAGTAAGAAGATGGCAAGGATCAGTTTATTACTTGTTTTCATGCGAAATGTTGTTTCTTGTATTTTTCAAAACGGATTTTGAGATCATCAGGTTCCATATTCAGGAGGTACATATTGCGGAAAACCTGTGGTAATTCTTTTTGCATGAAATCATCTCGCCTGTATTCCAGGGCCTGATTCAATGCACCGGCCGAAACAAAATACCCGATACCACGCTGGTTGGTTATGATCTCTTTCTGTTGCAGGAATTCATAGCTGCGCATCACTGTATTGGGGTTCACTTCCAGTTG
>NZ_JBQCGW010000258.1:0-19198 GCF_051955275.1 Pseudobacter sp.
TGCTTTGGATTGCCATGGGCGGAAAAGAGGATATCGCTTACACCAATTGTAAGAATATGATGGCCAGGTTCGATGAACTGAACCTGAAATATACTTATATTGAATACCCGGGCGGTCATACCTGGCCGGTATGGAGGAATAACCTGTTCTCTTTTGCGCCGTTGCTTTTTAAATGAATGTACATTATCAAAGTCCTGGTCTTATGCTGATATTCACTCGCTGCGTTGTATCCCTGATATTGCTGTTGGTGCTGGAAAAAGGATTTGCACAAAACCCCGGTTTGAAATTGTGGTATGACCAGCCTGCAGGCAAGATCTGGGAACAGGCATTGCCGGTAGGCAATGGAAGGCTGGGCGCTATGATCTATGGTAATGTACCGCAGGAGACCATCCAGCTGAATGAGCATACGGTCTGGAGTGGCAGTCCAAACAGGAATGACAATCCAGCTGCACTGGCAGCGTTGCCGGAGATCAGGCGACTGATATTTGCGGGCAAACAAAAAGAGGCAGAGCAACTGGCCGGCCAGGCCATCATCACAAAGCAATCTCATGGGCAGATGTTTGAGCCCGTGGGCAGTCTGCAGCTGGCGTTTGAAGGGCATGAACAGTACAGCGATTACTACCGGGACCTGGATATCGAAAATGCAGTGGCCGGCACTTCTTACCGGGTGGGCGATGTGGTATATACCAGGGAAGTACTCTCTTCTCTGGCAGCGCCTGTTATAGTGGTGAGACTGACCGCTTCTCAACCTGGCAGGCTATCTTTCAAAGCATTCTTTACCACACCGCAACCGAAGGCAACCAGCACAGTGTCTGCGGAAAAAGAGCTGGAGATCGCGGGTACCACCATCGATCATGAAGGAGTGAAGGGTATGGTCAGGTTCAAAGGGCTGGTGCGGGTGAAACCGGAAGGAGGTAAGTTGCTGGCCAATGATACTGCCCTGATCATACAGGACGCCAATGCCGCGACGCTCTATATTTCCATCGCATCCAACTTCAATGATTACCAGAACCTGGATGGTGATGAGAACAAAAGGGCAGCGGAAGCAATGAAGAAGGCTGTTGCATTATCTTATGATGTTATCAGGAAGGCGCATATAGCTGCTTACCGCCGGTATTTCAACCGGGTGAACCTTGACCTTGGATATACTGATGCGGCAAAATTACCTACCGATCAGCGGTTGAAACTTTTCAACAGTGGCAATGATCCTCACCTGGTGACGCTCTACTTCCAGTTCGGCCGTTATCTGCTGATCTCATCCTCGCAACCGGGTGGTCAGCCGGCCAACCTGCAAGGCATCTGGAATGCATCGATGCGTCCGCCATGGGACAGTAAGTATACGATCAATATCAATGCGGAAATGAATTACTGGCCGGCAGAGCGCACCCATCTCGCGGAATTGCATGAGCCTTTCCTGCGTATGGTCAGGGAACTGGCCATTACAGGGCGCGAAACGGCCAGGGTGATGTATGGCGCCAGGGGATGGATGGCCCACCATAATACAGATATATGGCGCACTACCGGTGCCGTTGACGGCGCGCTCTGGGGCGTGTGGAGCGCCGGTGGTGGATGGATGATACAACATCTCTGGGAGCATTACCTGTATAACGGTAACCAACAATTCCTGGCCGAAGTATATCCCGTATTTCGGGATGCAGCATTATTTTACGTGGATTTCCTGGTGGAGCATCCTGCAAAGCACTGGCTGGTGGTCAATCCTGGCATGTCGCCCGAGAATGCACCGGCAGCACACCAGGGCTCTTCCCTAGATGCAGGTGTTACCATGGACAACCAGATCGTATTCGATGTATTCAACACCGTGATCCGTGCAGCCGCCATCCTGGGAAAAGATCAAGCCTTCTGTGATACGCTCAGGAAAATGCGGGACCGCTTGCCACCCATGCAGGTAGGCCGCCATGGGCAGTTGCAGGAATGGCTGGATGATATCGATGATCCGGATGATCATCACCGTCATATTTCACACCTGTACGGACTCTTTCCCTCCAACCAGATCTCAGCATTCAGAACCCCCTCCCTCTACAGTGCCGCCAGGAATACCCTGATCCAGCGCACGGATGTTTCCACCGGATGGAGCATGGGATGGAAAGTGAACTGGTGGGCCCGCATGCGCGATGGCAACCATGCTTATAAACTGATCAGCAACCAGCTTACCCCGGTTGGCGTGAACCGCGACGGAGGAGGCACCTACAATAATTTATTCGATGCACACCCGCCATTCCAGATCGATGGTAATTTCGGTTGTACATCGGGGATAGCCGAGATGCTGGTACAAACGGCAGATGGCGCAGTGGATATCCTGCCGGCTTTACCGGATGCCTGGCCATCGGGAAAGGTATGCGGACTGCGGGCCTGGGGAGGATTTGAAATTGTGGAGTTGGAATGGAAAGAAGGTAAGATCAAAAAACTGGTGGTCAGGTCAACGCTGGGCGGCAAGCTCCGGTTGCGGATCCCACATCCCATAAAGCCCGCGGGCAGGTTCACGCTTTCTCCCGCAAAAGGCCGGAACGAAAATCCGTTCTTTCAGTTGATGGAAACAGCTGAACCGCTTGTTTCACCCGATGCCGTTATTACGCCCCCTGCCATCGGAAAAACCATGGAATATGATCTGCTTACACAGAAAGGGGCGGTGTATCAATTTATCGGTTACTGATAAACGTTAGAGAGGGTCAATAGAGCCGGATCATCGGTTTTATCACGCCACTTTCCGGCTGCAGCCAGCTGCTGAAACTTTCGGCGGCTTCACTGAATGATACGGTATGGGTAATGAAGGCGACCGGATCGATCTTCTTTTCCCGCATCAAAGCAATCACCTGATCGAAGTCTTCCCGCAAAGCATTGCGGCTGCTCATCAGCGTTGTTTCGCGCTTATGGAATTCAGGATGAGAAAAGTGGAATTCCTGTTTCTGCAATCCCACCAGGATATATCTCCCGCTATGCGCCACATATTGCAGGCCATTCCCGATCGCCTGCAGGTTACCGGTGGCATCGAAAACGGCAGTACACATATCGCCCTTAGTAATAGCACGCAACGCTTCTGCTGCATTGGTATTGCCGGCATGAATGGTATGCTCCACCTTTAGTTTGGTACGGCAGAAAGCAAGCCTTTGTTCATTCACGTCCATGGCAATGATGGTAGCACCCGCCACTCTGGCCATTTCCATGATGCCGAGCCCGATGGCGCCTGCACCGCAGACCAGCACCAGCTCGCCAGGCTGCATGGCAGCCCTTCGCACCGCGTGGGCGCCGATGGCCAGTGGTTCCGCCAGCGCCAGCTCCTCTGACATCAGGCCTTCTCCTGCCACCAGGCTGCCGGCAGGAACGGAAATAAATTCCTGCATGCCTCCATCGGAATGCACACCGAAAACATTCATGGATACACAGCAGTTGAAAGCCCCTCTCCGGCAGGCAATGCAATGCCCGCAGGAAAAATAAGGGATCAGCGTAACCAGGTCGCCATTCCTGAAACCCGGTGCACCATTGGCATCCACCAGTTCACCGGCTATCTCATGGCCCAGTATCCGCGGATAACTGAAATAAGGCTGGGTGCCTTCATAGGCATGCAGGTCTGTTCCGCAGACCCCGGTATGCTTTACGCGGATGATCACTTTTCCTGGTTGCGCTATGGGATCCGGAGCCTCTCCGTATGCGAGATTGCCCGGTTGCAGGCAGCTGAGTATTTTCATAGTGCTCTGATGATTTTTGAAATAGGATGCTTTGATGATTTGGTAAAAAAGCCCGATGTGGAAACATACGGGCCCAATTGCTGTTTTAGAACTACCAATTTAAGTGATCTCTTTTCAAATCATATATTATCTGATACGGAAATAATCGAAATCAGTATAACCGCCTGCTGACCGGGTGGCATAGTTGAACAGCCCGAAGCGGTAACCCATGAAATGGGGGAGGGTGTAAGACATTTTGAGGGTGCCGCCCAGGCGGGTCCATTTCTTTCCGTCGAGGCTATAAGAGAAGCTGGCCGTATCTGCCATATTACTGAAGGTACAGTCGGCCCTGAGGTGTACAATATTCCCTGTCAATGGCAGGCGTTGCATTTCAACAGGCGTGCCTGATGCCACTCCCACCATCACGATATATTTTTTACCGTTCTCCATCTTCACACCTGCCCATCCATAATTCTTCTGCAGCAGCAGCAGGCCTGCACAATCCCCGTCCTTCATCCCTGATACGTCGATGGCCGTTGACCCGGAAGACTGCGGACCGAAACAGCGTTGCGTAAGGGTATTGCGTGCCTGAAGAACGGAGGAATCGATCCTGCCGGTAGTGAGCCGCAGGTAACCCGGCCGCCGCTTTAACGACCAGTTCCTGTTATCCGGATTATGGTTCCATTGCCAGGCGAGCGGAAGCGGGGCGTCTTTTTTATGGCGTTTGAATTCATCGGACACCACAATGCCGGGGATCAGGCCTTTACTGGCTGGCAGGTTCAGCTGTTCGGGAACTTTTCCATCGTTGCCCAGTACTGGCCAGCCATTCTCCCAGGTAACAGGCACCAGGTAAGGAATACGGCCTACCGCTCCATAGTCGCGGAACAGGTAAGCATACCAGTTTCCTTCCGGTGTGCTGATGAGTCCGCCCTGCGCCACACCCAGGTGCTGCAGGCCTACCCGTCCTTCCCAGGGGCCTTCCAGCTGCGCTGCCCGGTGTATGGTCACGGTGCGCATGCCTCCCTTGGGCCAGCAGATATTGAAGAGATAAAATGTATCGTTCACTTTGAAAAGCTGGGAGCCTTCTCCTGGCAGACCGATATTATTGCCGGCCGGTGCACTGGCGTTTTCTATCAGCACTTTGGGAGTAGTGCCGGGTTTGATACCGGATAGATCTGCTGAAAGCTCTACCATCATGATCTTACCGGCTCCGTACAGCATAAACACTTTTCCGTCCTCTGCAAAATACAAAGAGTGATCGTGCAGGGAGGGAGCGAAGCTGGTCTTTTTCCAGGGCCCTTTTTCGATATCCTTCGTAGTATAGATATAAGTTTTTCCGGTGGTGCCTGAAAAGGTGCTGACATAAAAAAGACCGTTATGATAACGCAGGCTGCTGGCCCAGGATCCCCTGCCATAAGCATTCATTCCGTTTTCGAGGTTAAGTGCATCCGTATCATCCAGGATATCGTAGGCATAGGAAACCAGGGTCCAGTTCACCAGGTCTGAAGACCGCATAATGGGAACACCGGGGCTCATATGCATGGTGGTACTGCTCATATAATAAATATCCCCCACCCGGATGATGGCCATATCCGGAACATCGGCAAAGATCACCGGGTTCTTCGCTTTTTCTCCCGGCAGGCCGCCTGATGCGGAAGGACCGGTCCCGGATGTTTGACCGGCAATGGCATGCTGCGCCCGCACCGGGGAAATGGTAAAAAGGAAGAGAACTGCCATCATTGCAGCAGGCAACAATTTCTTCATCCTGGAATTATCGGGTAAAAGCATTTTGTTTTTCGGTTATAGTAGATAGTTAGTAAATGGGCCGGTTGCCGGAGACCTGCCGCATGCTGACACCGCCATCGTTCATCAACAAATGTAACCGGGCTGAAAAAAGAGCCGGGCCCATAATGTAAAAAAAAATAGCACAAATGTTGATGTTCCTTAAAAATGACATCCGGATGTGAACATTTGTGCTATTGTTTTCTCTATTTCTACCCGCAAAGCAATTATGGGAGAGGTATTTTTGATACAGATGCCATATGGACCCGTTATGAGAAAAAAAATGATTGCCAACCTGAAAAGGGTTATTTATGTTATTCCCTTCCTGGCTGCCTTACTGACCAGCCCCGTGCAGGCGCAGGACAATAAATTTCACATCTACCTGTGCCTTGGCCAATCCAATATGGAAGGAAGCGCTCCCTTTGAGCCGCAGGACACAACGGTGGATCCCCGATTCCAGGTGATGGAAGCCGTGGATTGCCCCAACCTGGGCAGGGTGATGGGGAACTGGTATCCCGCCAGACCTCCCTTATGCCGTTGCCATTCCGGTCTTACTCCCGCTGATTATTTCGGAAGAACATTGGTAGCCAACCTGCCGGCTGATATCCGCGTAGGAGTGATCAATGTATCGGTGGCCGGTTGTAAAATAGAATTATACGATAAGGATAGCTGCCTTTCCTATATAGCGTCCGCCCCGGACTGGTTGAAGAATATGGCCGGGGAATATGGTGGCAACCCCTATGCACGCCTCGTTGAAATGGCCAGACTGGCCCGCAAAGACGGGGTGATCAAAGGCATCCTGCTTCACCAGGGGGAATCCAATACCAACGATACCACCTGGCCCTCGAAGGTCAGAAAAATGTACGATAACCTGCTGAAAGATATCGGGCTCGAACCCGGCAGCATCCCGCTGCTGGCAGGTGAACTGGTGCATGCAGACCAGGGTGGTGTCTGCGCCAGTATGAACAGGATCATCGCCACGCTTCCCCAGGTGATACCCCAGGCTTCAGTGATCCCATCGGACGGCTGTACGGCTGCTCCTGATCATTTACACTTCAATGCGGCCGGGTACCGGTTACTGGGAGCACGTTATGCCGGCAGGATGCTGGCCATTCTCGGATACAAACCAGATCAACATTGAAATATTCTAAAGCATAAGCATTTTAATAATGAAGAAGATCATCAATAAATTCAGTTCCGCGAACAGACTGTCAATATCAGTATTATTGATGGCAGTTCTTTCAGGCACTCCCGCGTTGGCACAGAAAGCGGCAAGCGCCAGTAACCAACCGGTGTTCACGCAGTTCACCTACCAGGGAAATGATCGTATCTATGAGAACAATCCATTGAAAGAAGGGGAATTCTACAGCCCCATATTACAGGGTTGTTATCCTGACCCGAGCATTGTAAGAAAAGGGAGTGATTACTACCTGGTTGTCTCCTCTTTTTCCATGGTGCCGGGTGTTCCCATTTTTCACTCGAAGGACCTGGTGAACTGGAAGCAGATCGGGCATGTGCTCGACAGGTCTTCACAACTGAAAGTGGAGAAGGCCGGGATCTCTGAGGGTATCTATGCGCCTGATATCAAATACAACCAGCATAACAATACATTTTACATGATCACTACCCAGCTTGCCGCAGGTATGGGTAATATGGTGGTGAAAACGCAGGACCCTGCAAAAGGCTGGAGCGATCCGGTGAAACTGAAATTCGATGGCATCGATCCTTCCCTGTTCTTTGATGATAATGGCAAAGCGTACCTGGTTCACAATGATGCACCACCACCAGGAAAAGAAATTTACAGGGGCCACCGGGTGATCAAGGTATGGGAGTACGATGTGGAGAAGGATGCCGTGATCGAAGGTTCAGACAGGATCATCGTTGACGGCGGCGTGGATATTACACAGAAGCCCATCTGGATAGAAGCACCGCATATCTATAAAAAAAATGGAAAATATTATCTCATGTGCGCGGAAGGCGGCACAGCCGGATGGCATAGTGAAGTGATCTTTGAAAGCGATGCTCCTAAAGGTCCTTATAAACCTGCAGCCAATAACCCGATCCTCACCCAACGTTATCTCCCGAAAGACAGGAACAATAAAGTGGATTGGGCCGGCCATGCTGACCTGGTGGAAGGACCGGACGGAAAATATTACGGCGTGTTCCTGGCCATCAGGCCCAATGAAAAGGGCAGGGTGAATACCGGAAGGGAAACCTTTATCCTGCCGGTTGACTGGACCGGCGAGTTCCCCGTTTTCGAGAACGGATTGATACCGATGAAGCCAAAGCTTAAAATGCCGGCAGGAGTTACTAACCAGACAGGACAAAATGATTTCCTGCCCAATGGCAATTTCAATTATACGGATGACCTGACCGCTTCATCCCTTCATTACAGATGGATCGGCGTGCGTGGCCCTCGCGAGAATTTCATCACTTCTTCCAAAGAAGGCGTGAAGATCAAACCCTTCCCGGTAACCATCAAAGCCACAGAACCCACTTCCACTTTGTTCTGCAGGCAACAACATGCCAGCTTTGAAGCCACCGTGAAGATCAAATACAATCCGCAAACGGAAAAAGACCTGGCAGGCATCGTCTGCTACCAGAAAGAGAGCTTCAACTACGTGTTCGGTATCACCAGGAAAGGCAAGGACCTCTACCTGGTACTGGAAAGGACCGGTCAGGGCAAGTCCACCGTTATCGGCAGTGAAAAGATCGCTTCCGCCAACGGGATCCTGCTGCGGGTGACCGCCAAAGGTGACGACTATACTTTCAGCTTTGCTGCAGATGGTCAGCAGTTCACAAATATCGGCGGAACTGTTTCCGGCGATATCCTTTCCACGGATGTGGCAGGCGGTTTTACCGGCGCCCTCATCGGCCTTTATGCCACTTCAGCCAATGATGTGGTGATACCATGAAAATAATCGTATCTATGAGATCATTATCCTTCCTCCTTATTGCCCTGCTTACAGGTATCGTACTGCGGGCGCAGAACCCCGTTATACAAACACATTATACCCCTGATCCGGCGCCGATGGTGTATAAAGACAGCGTGTATGTGTATACCGGTGATGATATTCCCGGGTTCGGATTCTATTATATGACCAAGTGGCGGGTATTTGCTTCAGCCGATATGGTCAACTGGACGGACCATGGTTCGCCCATTTCCCTGGAGAGTTTTTCCTGGGCGGTGGACAGGGCCTGGGCGGCACAATGCATAGAACGGAATGGAAAATTCTACTGGTATGTATGCATGCAGACTGACAAGAATAATATGTCCATCGGCGTAGCCGTAGGCAACAGTCCCCGTGGCCCTTTCAGGGATGCGCTCGGGAAACCGCTGATCTCCACCGGCAGCTGGTCCAATATAGACCCCACCGTTCATATCGATGATAACGGTCAGGCATACCTGTATTGGGGAAACGGGCAGCTTTATTATGTAAAACTCAACCCGGATATGATCTCTTACTCCGGCAATATAAATGAAGTTCCCTTGTCTGAGGCCTCATTCGGCGGGGTGAGAAGGGCGCCCAAAGACACAACGGCAAAGGCATCTCCCAATAACGACATGTTTGTGGAAGGGCCCTGGTTCTACAAAAGGAACGGACAGTATTACCAGATGTTTGCGGGCATGGAAAGCGGAACAGAATGCCTGTCGTACTCCATGAGCCCCGGTCCTGAAGGCCCCTGGACCTACAAGGGAAAGATCATGTCCAAACAACCCACCAACAGTTTCACCAATCATGGCGGCATTATCGATTTCAAGGGGCGTTCCTACCTCTTCTATCATACCGGCTTATTGAAAGGAGGGGGGAGTTTCGGACGTGCCACTTGCATCGAATCATTCCGGTACAATGAGGATGGCACCATCCCGCCCATCACCATGTCAGCTGCAGGACCTGAGCCCGTTGGTACACTGGATCCTTACCGCCGTGTGGAAGCTGAGACCATTGCCTGGTCAGAGCATTGCACTACCGCTGAAGCTCCCGGAACCGGTGTGTTTGTTACAGATATCCGGTCAAAGGGCTGGATAAAAATACGGGGCGTTGATTTCGGGAAGCGTGCGCCACAGAAAATAACCGCCAGTCTCGCAGCCGGACTGGGAGCGGGTATCCTGGATGTGTATGCAGACAGTGTGGGAGGCCTGAAACTGGCCACTATCCAGGTTCCGCGTACCGGAGGGTGGAACAAATGGAAGACCTTTACAGTGCCGGTGCTTGCCACTGTTACCGGCGTTCACGATCTGTGTTTTTCCTTTAACGGACAAAACCTGTCGCCCGGCCGTACGCTCTTCAATTTCGACTGGTGGAAATTCGAATAATAAGTGTAAAAAAGACATTTAAAATTTGTTGTTCTGCAACTATCATCATAGATTCACCTGGGAAATCAACCGTAACAGCGGGACTGGCGCCACAGGCGAAATCAGGCTGATAAAAGGCATATTCGTATCTTCACTGGCTCTAAAAAACAGAAATGGCCGTAAAACATTACCCTGCTGGTAAAATGATTGTTGCTGTGGACTGCGTGATCTTCGGGTTTGATGACGAAACACTGAAGTTATTGCTCATCAAAAGAGGGTTTGAACCACAGAAGAACAAATGGAGTCTGATGGGTGGTTTCGTGCAACCGAAGGAAAGTCTTGACAATGCTGCCAGCCGCATCCTGGAAGAACTTACAGGCCTGAAAGGAGTGTACATGGAGCAGCTCTTTGCTTTTGGGGAGCCGGACCGGGACCCCATGGAGCGGACCATTTCCGTTGTGTACTATGCCCTGGTGGATATTGGCCTGTACAAGCAGCAGATGAATGAGAATTTTCATGCCGAATGGTTCCCCATGGCAGAAATACCGAACCTCATCTTCGATCATCCCCGGATGGTGGAAAGAGCCAGGGAAAGGCTGCAATACAAAGCCGCACTGCATCCGATCCTGTTCGAATTACTGCCGGAACGTTTCACTATCCGTCAGCTGCTCGACCTCTACGAAGCCGTTTACGGAAAAGAACTGGATAAAAGGAACTTCGTGCGGAAACTGAAAAGCTCAGGGCTCATCATCCGCCAAAAAGAAAAGGAAAAAGTATCCTCCAAAAAAGGCTCTTTCTTTTTTAAACTGGATAAACGGAAATATCCGTCCAGCCTGCGCTCTTTCATCAGCTTCCTGCCAACAAAAGAAATATTCCAGTAGGAATTTTTTTTGCCTCAACTTATAAATGTTAATATGACACTTATAAATAACGATGTCAGCTATGTCATAGGAGTGGATTATGGAACAGACTCGGTCAGGGCCGTGCTGGTGGATACCGGCAACGGAACAGAACTTGCCACTTCCGTATTCAGTTACCCGCGCTGGAGCAAACAATTGTATTGTGATGCTTCCAGGCAGCAATACCGCCAGCACCCGCTGGATTATATCGAAGGACTGGAATTCACCATAAAGGATTGCCTGCAACAGGCAGGCGCCTCCGTTGCCCGCCAGGTGAAAGCTATCTCTATCGATACAACCGGTTCCACACCCGTTATGGTCAACAGGCAAGGCATCCCATTGAGTTTACTCCCCGGATTTGAAAATGATCCCAATGCCATGTTCGTATTATGGAAGGACCATACTGCCATCCGGGAAGCAGCGGATATCAACCAGCACCCAGAGGCGGATAAATACCTGCAGTACTGCGGAGGCATTTATTCCTCCGAATGGTTCTGGGCAAAATGGTTGTACCTGCTGAGAAATGATGAACGCATCCGTACGGAAGGTTATTCCTGTGTGGAGCATTGCGACTGGATGCCCTTTCTGCTGACCGGCGGAAAGGATGTGCACCAGCTGAAAAGAAGCATTTGTGCGGCAGGGCATAAAGCCCTGTGGTCCGATACTTTCGGAGGCCTTCCTCCAAACAGTTTCTTCACTCAGATCGATCCCCTGCTGAATAACAAAGTGGATAGCCTGTTCACCACTACTTATGCTTCCGATGTTCCTGCCGGCAACCTGTGCACGGAATGGGCGGAAAGATTAGGCCTCAGCACGCAGGTGATCATCGGTGTTGGTGCCTTCGATGCGCATATGGGAGCGGTAGGCGGACAAATAGAACCTTATTACCTCAGCAAGGTGATGGGCACTTCCACCTGCGATATGCTGGTGGTACCGGAGGATGAAATGGGCGATATTGTGGTGAAGGGTATTTGCGGACAGGTGCCCGGCTCCGTGATCCCGGGAATGATGGGCCTCGAAGCGGGACAGTCTGCTTTCGGTGATATCTATTCCTGGTTCAGCAAACTGGTGAACCGCTCCATACCGGAATTGTCCGCAGCCGCTGCTGCATTGCCCCTGGGGGAAGATGACGAGATAGCAGTGGATTGGCTCAACGGAAGACGCACGCCGGATGCCAACCAGGAATTGAAAGCCACCATCAGCAATATTGACCTGGGCAGCGATGCCGCAAGTATTTTCAAAGCCCTGGTGGAAGCTTCCTGCTTTGGTGCCAGGGCCATCGTGGAAAGGTTCGTTTCAGAAGGAGTACCTGTAAAAGGACTGATCGGATTGGGAGGCGTGGCCCATAAAGCGCCATACGTGATGCAAATGATGGCGGATATAACAGGAATGTCTATCCGAATACATAGTTCTGAACAGACCTGCGCCGCAGGGGCAGCCATGTTTGCGGCAGTGGCCGCCGGCATCTATCCGGATGTTCAGGCAGCGATGCAGGCCATGGGACAGGGATTCAGCAAAACCTGGCACCCACGCCAGGAATTGTCCGCTTATTACCGTAAAAGATACGAGCGCTACCAGTTGCTGGGGCAACAGACAACCCCGGCAAAAAAATCGGGTAGCCGTAATCGTTATGAATATATCAGGGAACAGGCATGGCAGGCAAATATGCAGCTGCCTTCCGCAGGATTGGTAGTGGCCACTTTCGGGAACGTGAGCGCTGCAGACCAGGCTGCCGGCGTATTCGCCATCAAACCCAGTGGTGTGGCTTATGACCAGCTTTCTCCCGGTAAAATGGTCATCGTGGATTTTGACGGAAAAGTGATCGAAGGTTCTTTGAGGCCTTCGTCTGACACCCTCACGCACGCCGTATTGTATAAGCACTGGCCGGAAGTGGCAGGTATCTGTCATACCCATTCCACCTATGCCACCGCATGGGCGCAATCCCTGCGGGATATTCCCCTGTTCGGCACCACACATGCGGATCATTGCACCACCAGTATTCCCTGCGCCGCTCCGATGCGCGATGAACTGATCAAAGGGGATTACGAATACTCCACCGGCTTTCAGATCATGGAATGCCTGCAGGAAAAGAACCTGGATCACCGGGATATCGAAATGATCCTCGTGGGAAACCATGCTCCGTTCACCTGGGGAAAGGATGCGGCTAAAGCCGTATACAACAGCGTGGTATTGGAGCAGATGGCTAAAATGGCGTTGCTCACCCTGCAGATAGATCCCCTGTCGGCCCGGATGAAAGATGCCCTTATCCGGAAACATTTTGAACGAAAACATGGTCCACATTCCTATTACGGTCAATAAACTACTCAACGATCAAGCCAATGAAATATCTATCCCTTTTCTTATTACTGGCAGCCTGTGCGCAGGCGCCTCAAAAAGACAGATCGATCATGACAAAGCCGTTTGGTAATTATGACAACAAAGCGGTGACTGAATACACCATCTCCAACCAGCATGGCATGCAGCTGAGCGTTATCAACTATGGGGGCGCCGTAACGCGGTTAGTGGTTCCCGACAGGAACGGCAAACCCGGGGATGTAGTGGCAGGATTCGACAGCCTGGAGGGGTACCTGCAAAAAGGCAACCCTTATTTCGGCGCCCTCGTGGGCCGCTATGCCAACCGGATCCGCCAGGCGAAGTTCACGCTGGACGGTCAGCCATTTCAGCTGGCAGCCAATGATCATGGCAATTCATTGCATGGCGGCAATAAAGGATTTGATAAAGTCTTCTGGGAGATCACAAAATTGCCGGGTGACAGCAGTCTGCTCCTCAAATATAAAAGCCCCGACGGCGAGGAAGGATATCCCGGCAACATGGATATGGAAGTAGTGTATACCCTCACCAATGACAATCAATGGAAGATCGAATACAAGGCCACCACTGATAAACCTACGCCTGTAAATCTCACACAGCACGCTTATTTCAATCTGTCGGCAGGTACTGATCCAACTATCCTGGAGCATCAGCTGCAGATCGAAGCGAATGGCTATACACCTGTTGATTCCACTTTGATACCGCTCGGCAGGGTAGACAGTGTTACCGCCCCGCTTGATTTCCGTACTGCCAAACCCATCGGCAGGGATCTGGCGCAGGTGCCCGGTGGTTATGATCATAACTGGGTATTGAACAAAACAACTGCTGCGCTGCAAAAAGCAGCCACGCTTACGCATGCAGCCAGCGGAAGGTCCATGGAAGTGTGGACCACCGAACCTGGCCTGCAATTCTACTCCGGTAATTTCCTGGATGGAACGCTGACAAATACAAAAAATGGCGCCGCTTATAACAAACATGCTGCGTTATGCCTGGAAGCCCAGCATTTTCCTGATAGTCCCAATCAGCCTTCTTTCCCGGGCACCATTATTCGCCCCGGAGAAACATATTCACAAACCACGATCTATAAATTCATCACTATACAATGAGTAAACCATTTCAACAACTGGAGTGCTGGTTTGTGACCGGCAGCCAGCATCTGTACGGAGAAGAAACACTCAGGCAGGTAGCAGACCATGCGCAGCAGATCGCGGCATTTCTTTCCTCGAATGAGCAAATACCTGTAACGATCGTATATAAACCAGTTGTCAAAACGCCTGAAGAGATCGCGGCACTCTGTACCGAAGCCAATGCTGCAAAGAATTGTATCGGATTGCTCACGTGGATGCACACTTTCTCACCCGCTAAAATGTGGATACAGGGTTTGAAGATCCTTCAAAAACCGTTATTGCACTTACATACACAGTTCAACCGGGAGATCCCCTGGAATGAGATAGATATGGACTTCATGAACCTGAACCAGTCGGCGCACGGCGACAGGGAATTTGGTTTCATCATGAGCCGGATGCGCCTGGAAAGGAAAGTGGTGACCGGTTTCTGGCAGGATGAGCCGGTACTGATGCAACTCGATAGCTGGATCAGGGCAGCAGCAGGTTGGCATGACTGGCAGGGAGCGAAATTCGTCCGCTTCGGTGATAATATGCGTTATGTGGCCGTTACCGAAGGTGATAAAGTGGAGGCAGAAATGAAGTTCGGCTATTCCGTGAATACACATGGAGTGGGAGACCTGGTGAAGGTGGTGCAGGCCGTTGACACGGGTGAGATAGATTTGCTTTGTAAACAATATGCAGAAGAATATGAGCTGTCCGCAGCAGTGAGGAATGATGCCTCGCTCCGGGAAGCGGCCAGGATCGAGATCGGGATGCGCAGGTTCCTGCAGGCGGGCAACTACAAAGGCTTTACTACCAATTTCGAGGACCTTCATGGACTGCATCAGTTGCCGGGGCTGGCGTCTCAACGGTTGATGAACGATGGGTATGGATTTGGTGCGGAAGGCGACTGGAAAACAGCAGCACTGGTACGCCTGATGAAGACCATGGCAACAGGATTGAAAGGTGGCAATTCATTCATGGAGGATTACACCTATCATTTTGCGAAAGCGCCGGCACAGTCATTGGTACTGGGAGCGCATATGCTGGAGATCTGTCCTTCCATTGCCAATGCAAAACCCCGGTGTGAAGTTCATCCGCTGGGTATTGGTGGTAAAGCGGATCCTGCAAGGCTGGTGTTCAATGCAGGCAGCGGCGAGGCATTGAATGCCACCATCATCGATATGGGGGGCCGTTTACGTTTGCTGGTGAATACAGTAAAAGCAGTGGCACCCGAACACGACCTGCCCAAACTGCCAGTGGCCAGGGTGCTGTGGGAACCTTACCCGGAAATCAGTACGGCCTGTACAGCCTGGATCCTCGCCGGCGGCGCACACCATACCTGTTTCAGTCAGAATATCACTGTTGAGCACCTGGAAGATCTTTCATTGATCGCCGGATTAGAGATGGTTGTGATAGACCAGGATACAAAGCTCAGAAGTTTCAGGAATGAACTGAGATGGAACGATTGCGCTTACAGATAAAATATTACTGTATCATTTTCCCATACCAAAGCGTATACTGAAATGAATTCAACATTGCTGCCAATTGATTATAGCGTTTTCCTTGTCTATTTCCTGATCGTTGCAGGATACGGATACTGGATCTACCGGAAAAAGAAAAAAGAAGTTACAGACACCAAAGATTTTTTTCTGGCTGAAGGGTCACTCACCTGGTGGGCTATCGGCGCTTCGCTGATCGCATCGAATATTTCAGCGGAACAGTTCATTGGCATGAGTGGCGAAGGATTCTTTGCCGGTATTGCAGTGGCCGCATACGAGTGGGTAGCTGCCATTGCCTTGATCATAATTGCAGTCTGGTTCATTCCGGTTTACCTGAAGAACAAGATCTTCACCATGCCCCAGTTCCTCACCCGGCGTTATAATGAAACGGTGGCGGTGATCATGGCCGTGTTCTGGCTTTTCCTTTATGTATTTGTAAACCTCACATCCATTCTGTATCTCGGGGCGGTGGCTATCAACGGCCTGATGGGTGGGGGATCCCTGCACCTGATCATGATCGGTCTGGCTGCTTTTGCATTGCTCATCACGCTGGGAGGAATGAAAGTGATCGGGTATACCGATGTGATCCAGGTGGCCGTTCTTATCATAGGTGGCCTGGCCACCACCTACCTGGCGCTCAGCATCGTTTCTGAAAAATCAGGTGCCGGGTCCGACGCCATTAACGGCTTTAAGATACTGATGCAGGATGCCCCGGATCATTTCCATATGATCTTCTCCAAACCGGCGCCCGGTGCCCCACAGATTGAAGTGGATAAATACCTGGTACTGCCGGGCGTTGCCATGTATTTTGCAGGACAATGGATCGTGAACCTGAATTACTGGGGATGTAACCAGTACATCACACAACGTGCCCTGGGAGCGGATCTGCAGACTGCACGTACCGGTATTTTGTTTGCCGGTTTCCTGAAGCTGCTGATGCCCGTGATTGTTATGCTGCCAGGCATTGCTGCTTACGTGCTCTATAAGAACGGTCAGCTGCCACAACTGGAAAACGGAAGCAAGGACGGAGCATATGCAGCCATCCTCAGTTTTTTACCTGCGGGCCTGAAAGGGTTATCAGTGGCGGCATTGACAGCTGCCATCGTAGCATCGCTTGCCGGTAAGCTCAATAGTATCTCCACCATCTATACCCTGGATTTACATAAGAAATATTTCGCGCGCGATTCATCGGAGAAACAACAGGTATGGATAGGCAGGGTTACAGTATTCGTTGCAATGATCGTTGCCCTGGCATTTACCTGGAAAGACCTCCTGGGAATAGGAGGGGAAGGTGGATTCACCTTCATTCAGAAATACACCGGATTTATCAGTCCGGGCGTATTCGCCATGTTCCTGCTGGGTATGTTCTGGAAACGGACCACAGGCGCCGCCGCCATTGCAGGTGTGATCGCCGGGTTCCTGCTCTCTGTGTTTTTCAACAACTATGCGCCATCCGTACTGGGACATGAAACCTGGCTCTACACAGCGTATGAAACACAGGAAAGATCCGGTGATATTGTAAAGACTGTCTGGAGAATTCCATTCCTCATCAATATGGGATGGTCGTTCTTCTTTACCCTTGTACTGATGATCAGCATGAGTTTTGCGGGGCCCAAAGTTAACCCCAAAGCATTCATGCTGGATAGCAGCATGTTTAAGATCAACAACCGCACTGCCTTGATGATAGTGGTGACCATTATCCTGTTGACGCTGTTGTATGTCCGTTTCTGGTAATTGGGTTTAATTGCATAATTTTCTTACTTTAATGCATTGAATAAGTAATTATGCCTAAACCTGCTCAGCGTCTTACATTCGGCGAAGGAAAAATTAGCGGCTATTCGTCGATCTTCCTTGGTCTGCTTTCCCTCACGGGCGTTATCTGTTTTAAATATCCTGAATGGTTGACCACACCGCAATTCAGGGAGGTTTATACAGGTGAGTCAATGAAAATAGTTCTGACCGCTACCATCATCGCCTCTTTTCTCTTTGCACTTGTCAGTTTTATACTCAGCAAGCAAAAGAAATGGGCCGTGATAGGTTTGCTGATCTGCACGCTGGCCATTATTTTCGGAGGTTTCCAGGTAGAGGGAAGAGTAGTGGAAAAGACCAGCTGGCACCTGGGCGTGGATTGGTTATTGCTCGATCTCCTGCTGATGGCGGTGATCTTCATTCCCATAGAAATGGTGTTTCCCAAAAACAGGGAACAAAGCAAGTTCCATGAAGAATGGAGGACCGACCTCCTGTATTTTGTGATCAGCCACCTGTTCATTCAGTTCTTTGGCGTGATCACACAGAAGCCGGCTAAACTGTTCTTTGGATGGATCGGGTTGTCTGATGTGCAGCATTGGGTGCAACAGCTTCCTTTCGTTATTGAATTGTTCTTCGCTTTCCTGGTCACTGATCTTTTTCAATACGCCGCCCACCGCTTTTTCCATTCCCATGCTTACCTGTGGCGTTTTCATTCTGTGCATCATTCCACAAAAAATATGGATTGGCTGGCCGGATCAAGAACGCATTTTGTGGACATCTTTGTCACCCGGTCCATGACCTTTATTCCCCTGTACATTTTCGGCTTTTCGGAGATCACTTTCAATACGTACATTATTTTCATGGCAATCCATGCCGTGTTGATTCATGCCAACACACGTATCAACTTCGGTTTCCTGAAATATATTTTTGCCACGCCGCAGTACCATCACTGGCACCACTGCGAGGATCCCAGGTATTACGGAAAGAATTTTGCCACCATCTTCCCGTTCATCGATAAAATATTCGGCACTTATTACCTGCCAGGCAATACCTGGCCCGAAGGTACCGGGCTGCGGGAAACGCATTTTCCGAAAGGGTATATGAAGCAACTGGTGTATCCATTTACCAAAAGTCCGTTCGATAAGAATCTCGATATGGAGGATGAAACCAAACGGTAAATCATTTTTCCTTTACTGTATTTCATGATCTATGGAAAAACTCCGGTCAGGTCAATTTTATGGTGATACCCATCATACCCTGTTCCTGCCGGGGCTGATCCTGACTGATACCGAGTATAACCATCCACATGTTGACTGGCATTATCATGAACATGCTTATTTCACTTTTATCATACAGGGTAAAGTACTGGAGATAAACCGGAAAGAAACCTACCATTGTACCGCTGGCGATTTGCTCTTTCATCACTGGCAGGAGCCGCATTATAACAGGAAACCAAAAGGATTCACGCGGGGTTTCCATGTTGAATTAAGGAAAGAGTGGTTTGTTGCTTATGATCTGCCCGCCAATCTGACCGAAGGGAGCATGCGCATGAAGGACCCGCGGCTGACACTTGCCATGGCCGGTATTTTTGCCACTATGAAACAGGGTGGGGCTGGCGCCGGTGCTTCGATAGATGCCGCGTTGATCGGCCTGTTCAATACAGCTGCGGGCAGCCCTGAGATAAAAGATACCGGCTTACCTGGATGGGTAAAACACCTGCGTGAACTGTTGCACGATGATGCCGGTAGCCACCAGTTGTCGCTTTCAGCCATAGCTGCGCTGGTGAACATCCATCCGGTGCACCTTTCCAGAACATTTCCTGTTTATTTCGGCTGTTCTTTCAGCGAAT
>NZ_JBQCGW010000259.1:0-8173 GCF_051955275.1 Pseudobacter sp.
CATAACAGGCGAGGGCCATGGCGGCGGAGAGGAAAAACTGCTGGTGAAAAGGCAGTTCCCCCGGTTGTATTACAGTGCTGAGCATGATGTTCTCCCCGGGATTGGCCAGCCACTGGCGGCCGCGCTGGCCTTTTCCAGCGGTCTGTTCCATTGCAAACCAGGCAGATCCGTGCCCGGCAACGCCCTCAGTGGCCCTTGCCATGGCATAGTTGTTGGTACTGTCAACCGAAGGAAGTATCGTCAAAGGCTGACCAATAGCGTGTAAGATAGCAGGATGTGACAAAAGATTACTATTTTTGGCAACAACGAAAATAGGCATTCCCAGTGAACGTTTCCGGTGCCTGCGCTGTTAAAGGTATTAGCGATAAAAATTGATAAAACAAAAAGTAACGATTATTGGAACAACTTTCAATGTTAGCTACCCGTGCTAAAAGTAAGAGTGTAGCAAGGTTAACAAAGAGCTCAAAGATCATCAAAGCTATCATTCACGCCATTCAGGAAAAAAAAGGGGAAAATATCATCTCCCTTGATCTCCGTAAAATTCCCGAAGCAGTTGCTGATTTTTTCATAATCTGTGAGGCCAGCAGTACCACCCAGGTAAAGGCTATCGCCGATTTTGTTGAATATCACGTTAAAGAGAAATTAGGCGAAGTTCCGTTCCATCATGAAGGTCGCCAGACCGCTCAGTGGGTGATCACTGACTATGTAAATGTGGTAGTACACGTTATGCAGTCTGAAACCCGTAAGTTTTACAAGCTGGAGGAAATGTGGAGTGACGCTGCGGGAGAAGAGCATTCCTGACACTTGCGTCTGATAGGGATCCGGTTATGATCGCTGGAATCAATAAAGAGTTTTCCAGTGATCGGGTTGGTTTTTGAACAATTTTGTCTTATAATTATTAATCAGAAAACAAGAGACACAACTTATAATATGTCAGACGAGTCAAGACAGAACGAAAGAAATTTCCCTCCGCGCATGCGCCCCAGGGATGATGGCAACGGACAACGTAAAGGCCCTAAGTTCAATATCTATTGGGTCTGGGCTATCATCTTTGCTGTGCTCGTAGGTTTCCAACTCTTCGGATCCCTTACCCCGGACACTAAACAGATCAACCAGCTCGAGTTCTTCAAAATGCTGAAACAGGGTGACGTAGACCGCGTTATCACTGTTACCAATAAGAACCTGGTACGTGTTTATCTTAAGAAAGATAGTGTAGGAAAGCACACCAAAGACCTCCCCAACGTTTCCAAAGCAAACCTCGAAAAAGGCCCCCAGTTTGAATTTGAAGTCATCAAACCCGAAGATTTCGATAAAAAACTGACCGAATATTTTGAAAAGAATCCCGGCGAGCCTCAGATCGTTAATAAGATCACCAAGGAAGGTGAATGGTTCGGATCCCTGATCCAGCTGCTCCTCCCGCTGGTAGTGATCATCCTCATCTGGATCATGCTCATGCGTAAAATGGGCGGCGGTGCAGGTGGCGGAAGCGGCCCCGGCGGTATCTTCAACATCGGAAAATCAAAGGCTACCCTCTTCGATAAAGGAACTAAAGTAAATATCACTTTCGCAGACGTTGCAGGCCTCGATGAAGCCAAGGTGGAAGTGATGGAAATCGTTGATTTCCTTAAGAACCCGAAGAAGTACACCGCCCTTGGTGGTAAGATCCCCAAAGGCGCCCTGCTGGTAGGCCCTCCAGGTACCGGTAAAACCCTCCTCGCAAAAGCAATGGCGGGCGAAGCGCAGGTTCCCTTCTTCTCCATGAGTGGTTCCGACTTTGTTGAACTCTTTGTGGGCGTGGGCGCCAGCCGTGTACGTGACCTCTTCAAACAGGCACGTGAAAAAGCCCCCTGTATCATATTCATAGATGAGATCGATGCCATCGGCCGCGCCCGTGGTAAGAACGCCATGATGAGCAACGATGAACGCGAAAGCACCCTCAACCAGCTCCTGGTTGAAATGGATGGCTTCAGCGGAGAATCAGGCATCATCGTACTGGCTGCCACCAACCGCCCGGATGTACTGGATACAGCCCTGCTCCGCCCAGGCCGTTTCGACCGTCAGATCTCTATCGATAAACCAGATCTGAAAGGCCGTGAGCATATCTTCAAAGTGCACCTGAAGCCAATCAAGATCTCTGAAAAAGTTGATATCCATAAACTGGCTGAACAAACACCAGGCTTTGCCGGCGCAGACATCGCCAATATCTGTAACGAAGCTGCCCTCATCGCCGCCCGTAAAGGAAAGCAGGCTGTTGAAATGGAAGATTTCCAGGATGCAGTTGACCGTGTGATCGGTGGCCTCGAGAAAAAGAACAAGATCATTTCTCCCGAAGAGAAAAAGATCATCGCTTACCACGAAGCAGGTCACGCTATCTGCGGCTGGTTCCTGGAGCACGCTTACCCACTGCTGAAAGTTACCATCGTGCCACGCGGTGTTGCTGCCCTGGGTTACGCACAATACACACCGAAAGAACAATACCTGTACAATACAGATCAGCTGATGGATCAGATCTGCATGACCCTCGGTGGCCGCGCAAGTGAAGAGATCTTCTTCGGTAAGATCTCAACCGGCGCGCAGAACGATCTTCAGCAGGTAACGCGCATCGCTTACTCCATGATCACTGTATATGGTATGAATGAAAAAGTAGGTAACGTGAGCTTCTATGATCCCGCGGCCGAAAATTCTTTCACCAAGCCATACTCTGAAGAAACTTCCAAACTGATCGATGAAGAAGTAAGAAAACTCATCGACCTCGGTTATGCGAAAACCAAAGAGCTCCTGACTGAAAAGAAAGTTGAAGTTGAGAAACTGGCGGAAGCACTCCTCGAAAAAGAAGTACTCTTCCAGAGTGATGTAGAGAACCTGATCGGAAAACGTCCGTACGGTGATAAGAAAACATTGGATGTTGACGGAGACCCCGCTCATCACTCCGAAAACGGAGCCATCAGCGAAGGCGTCCCTCCTTATGACAGCAATGTTACCAACCACCCTATTGAGAGTAAAGAACCCGGACAGCAGTCATGAACGTTTCATCATCAAAAGAGAATATTTTAAAGAAAATAAGGAAGGCGTTGACCCAATCAACGCCTCTTCCTTTTCCACAAAGCGAGGGCAATAGCTCTGTATACCATCCTTCCAGGCAGGAACTGGAAGTTGAGTTTGCAGAACAGTTCACCAAGCTCACCGGTAAATTCATCTTCTGTCTAAGCTGGCAGGAGCTGGCCTTGCAACTGCAGGCTGTAATAGCACATAATAACTGGCAGCATATCTACAACCAGGAAACGCAACTGGTGAAAACACTGTCAGGTAACGGCTTTGAGCCTGCTCCTTATGATTCGGTAGCCACCTGCGATGCGGCCATCACCACCTGTGAAGCCCTGATTGCAAGAACCGGCAGTATTGTGATGAGTGCGGCGGGCCCAAGCGGCCGCTCCATCAGCGTATATGCACCTGTGCATATCTGCATTGCCCGTACCAACCAACTGGTGTATGATGTGAAAGATGGCATCCAGCTGGTGAAAGATAAATATGGTCCGGATTTCCCATCACTGGTAACTTTTGCAACCGGCCCCAGCCGTACCGCCGATATTGAAAAAACATTGGTGGTTGGAGTGCACGGACCGAAAGAAGTGTATGTATTTTTGGTGGATCAGTAGCCATAAACCATTACATCTATGAACCAGCAAGTCCATCATCTCTTTGTATATGGATCCCTCTTGAGCGGATTTCATCATCCTGCCTACACTTACGTGAGCCGTTACTTTACATTGATATCGCCTGCCGCCACCAACGGAAATATCTATGACCTTGGTGAATACCCGGGCGCAGTGCCTGCCTCAGCGCCAGCCCTGATCAACGGTGAGTTGTATAAAGTGAATCATACAGATGAATTCTCCTTTGCCATCAAGCAGCTCGACGACTATGAAGGATTCCTGGTAGAGCCCGGAGAAGTGCCGCTGTTCCGCCGCGAGACCGTTGATGTGAAACATAATAACAGCCTCATTACAGCCTGGATCTACTGGTACAACCGCGATGTAACAGGAAAGGTCCTGATCCCCAACGGAGATGCGCTTGCCTACTGGAAAAACAAAGGTTAGACCAAAACACAGACGAATTTTTGCATGCAGTTACCCCCCGATAAGAAAGTATATTTTCTCTCCGACTTCCACCTCGGAGCGCCCAATCCCGCTGCCAGCCTGGAACGCGAAAAACTGATCGTGGCTTTCCTGGAAGAAGTGCGTAACAGTGCAGCAGCCATCTTCATCGTGGGCGATATGTTTGATTTCTGGTATGAGTACCGCACCGTAGTACCCAAAGGATATGTAAGACTGATGGGCAAACTTGCAGAGCTTACTGATGCCGGCATCCCCATCTACTTCTTTGTAGGCAACCACGATATGTGGATGACAGATTATTTTCAAAAAGAACTTAATATTCCCGTATACTTTGAACCAAAGGAATTTGAGTTCAATGGCAAACAATTCCTCATTGGTCACGGAGATGGCCTCGGCCCCGGAGACCATGGCTATAAATTTTTGAAGAAAGTATTCCGGAATCCCATCTCCCGCTGGCTTTTCGGCATCCTGCCTCCGTATATCGGAATGGGCATCGCCAATTACAGCAGCCGCAGAAGCAGGGCCGTTACAGGTCATTCAGACGCCGTATTCCTGGGCGAAGAAGGCGAATGGCTGATCACTTACTGCAAGGAAGAACTGCAGAAGAAATTCTATGATTATCTTGTATTCGGCCACCGGCACCTGCCCATCGATTACACACTGAATGAAGGCAAAAGCCGTTATATCAATCTGGGCGACTGGATCAGGTATTACACCTATGCAGAATTCGATGGAAAGGATATGCACCTGATCACCCGTTACCCTGAACTGGAAAGCAAGATCATCCGTAAGAAATAATATGATGAGATCATTATTCATAGCGGTTTTTACTCTCCTCTGCTCCGTGCTTGCAACGGAAGCACAGACTGTAGGTATTCAACAGGGCAACGATACTGCGTTCAAAGTAGATCGCATCATTGCCGGAGAGTTTACTGATTTCAACGTGGATAATCTCGGTAATATTTATGTAGTGGGATTAACCGGACAGTTGAAAAAACTGAAACCAAATGGCGATTCTCTCGCTGTTTTCAATAATGTACGTCAGTACGGTAAGATCAATTTCATTGACGTAAGCAATCCATTGAAAGTATTGCTGCATTTCAAGGATTACGGCACCATCGTGATACTGGACAGGTTCCTGAATGCCCGCGGAACGCTTGACCTGCGCAGGATGCAACTCTTCCAGGTAAAGTCCATCGGTCAATCCTACGATAATAATATCTGGGTGTACGATGAACTGGAAAGTAAACTGAAACGTATCGGCGAAGACGGAAGGACCATCGATCAGTCCGCAGATTTCCGCCAGCTCTTCGACTCAACGCCATCTCCCAGCTTCATTGTAGATCAGAATAAACTGGTGTACCTCTATGATCCGCAAAAAGGCGCTTACATCTTTGATTATTACGGCACTTTCAAAAACAGGATCAGGTTCCTCGACTGGACTGACTTTGCCGTGATCGGGAATACCATCCTCGGACGGGACGCCAACCTTCTGTACAAATACGAGCCAGGCACACTCAATCTCCAGCAGTACCGTATCCCGGTAGAAATGCAGGACGCTAAAAAGATCAAGATAACGCAAACAAATATCTATCTCCTGCGCGATCGCCAGCTGGAGATCTATTCCTACAGGTGATCACTGTGTTGAATCACGTAACTTTGACGCATGTACAATTTTCTGGATACAGTCATTTTAGATAATTCGATCAGAAGCTATTTGATGGTGGCGGGAACCATCCTGCTGGTACTGTTCCTGAAAAGAATCATGAGCCGATATATTGCAGGCCTGCTCTTCCGCATCGTGAAAAAAATCGCGAAAGGAATTGATAAGCCCAGCTTCGTAAACCTGGTAGTGTCCCCGCTGGAAACCTTTCTCCTCCTGGTTGTCAGCATCATCTCCCTCGATAAACTTAATTTCCCCGAAGTACTCAATATCAAAGTATACAAGGTTTCCCTGCATAGCCTGATCGATGGCATTGCAGTGATTGTTGTTATCATCACTTTCATCTGGCTGCTGCTGCGCATCATTGATTTCATCGCGATGATCCTTCACCAGAAAGCAGAGCAATCGCATGATCAGCAGGATAACCAGCTGGTAGTATTCTTCAAGGATTTTTTCAAAGTGATGCTGGTAATAGTGGGATTGCTGATGGTGCTGAAATTTGCATTCAGTTATCCTATCACCAACCTGATCACTGCCCTGAGTATCGGTGGTGCCGCCATCGCACTCGCCACCAGGGAAAGCCTTGAAAACCTGATTGCCAGTTTCATTATCTTCATTGACAAACCTTTCATGCTCGGTGATATTGTGAAAGTGAATTCCATCACGGGTACTGTTGAAAAGATCGGACTGCGCAGCACGCGCATCCGGACTGATCAGAAGACCTATGTTACTATGCCCAATAAACAGATGGTAGACAGTGTGATGGATAATCTGTCGTTACGCACACAACGAAGGGCTTTTCTGCAGCTTGAACTCACAGCAGAAACATCCAGGGAAACAATACAGCAACTGATCCTGCGAATACAACAGTTGCTTCAGTTGCGTAAAGACCAGGTGGAAAGCTCTTCAGTAATTCTCTCCGATATCGTGAAGAATAATTTTATCGTGCAGGTTGAATTCTTCACGGCACCTGTGCCCGTTGCGGATTTCAATGCTACCCGCCAGGATCTCTATCTCTCCATCATTGAGCTTATGGACGAAATGAACATCAGGCTTGCCGCTAAAGAGAACGAAATAGTGGTGACCAGGGAAAACTAAAAATTTCAGAACAGATAGGGGTAACGCAATCCCATGTTGTCATATTTCCAAATACTTACAACATGAGGGTTAATTACACAACCGGCATTCCGGCATGGAAGGCCGTATGCATGGTATTGTTATTACTGATGACCGGCAGTGTACAGGCGCAGTCAGAAGTTGGTTCAGTCAAAATTGACACCGGAATTAATATCGGGCTTGCATTTCCGGTGAGCACCAGGGGAGTGAATGCAACTGCCTCCACCAATAAATTCTCTTTTCATTCATTGTTCGGTGTTTCAAAGAATGAAACCGGCTTTGCATTCGCAGGGCTCTCCAATATAGTTTTCGGAAATGCAAAAGGCTTTATGATTGCGGGCTTTTCCAATCACGTGGGTGGCAAATCTTCTGGTGATCAGCTGGCAGGTTTCATGAATATCCTGAATCAGTCGGAAGGCTTGCAGATGGCGGGTTTCCTGAACAGGTCAAAAAATGCGAAGGGTGTTCAACTGGCAGGATTTTCCAATCTTTCTTCAGGTGAAGGTGGAAAGTTGCAGATTGCAGGATTCACCAATATTTCAAAGAATGTGCATACACAGGTGGCTGGTTTTGCCAATATCGGAAAGGATGTCAACACGCAGGTAGCTGGCTTTATCAATATAGCCGGGAAAGTAAAGGGCATACAGGTGGGTGTGATCAATATTTCAGAAAGCAACCATGCACCGATCGGTCTTGTGAATATTGTGAAGAATGGCGAAATGGCTGTTCGTGTATCGATAGATGAAATGGGCACAGTGATCGGAGGTTTCGAATCAGGCAGTAAACAACTGTACGGCTTTCTGGGCGCAGGTTACAACCGTAAGTTGAGTAAAACACTGTATGCGCTGGAAGGCGCTATCGGCGGGCGTTTCCAGGTGTCTGACTATTTCAGGATCAACGCGGAAGTTGCTTCTGCGGCGCTGGATGATTTCAAGAAGGGATTTTTCTACCGGTCTTCTATACGCGTATTCCCTTCATTCAGGATCGGGAACAGGCTGGAGATTTTCGGCGGGCCAACCATCAATTACACCTGCTTCGATATGGCATCAGGCAAGGGAATGGAGCTGGTGAATCATTTTATGTGGAGCGAAAAAGCAGGAGATGATAATTACCAGGGTATCTACCTGGGCGCCATGGGCGGGGTTTCTTTAAAACTGAAGTAAGCTTCTTTTCATTTCGCAGTGGCCAGTCGCGCGCGAACCCGCCCAAGAAATAAATTAAATTAACAAAAGCGAACCCAGTTATCACCCCAATCGAGCAAACAATTGTAAAAAACGGG
>NZ_JBQCGW010000260.1:0-2624 GCF_051955275.1 Pseudobacter sp.
GCAGACCGCTTCAGTCGCGAAGGCACCGTATATACCAGTCATAAAGGACAGGCCACTATCCGCAACAGTGAGACCTCCACCACTGTTTTCGAGAATACGGCCACCTATAACGGACAGTTCAACAGGATCCATTCTCTTTCCGCTGTGGCCGGTTTCATCCTGGAGAAAGGGGTGTACAAGGATTTCTATACCGGGGTGCAGAACTTCCCTGATCAGGATATCATGATCAACCTGACCAGTGGTACCACTCCGCTGAAACCCACCTCCACCTTCACTTCCAGTTCGCTGGCTTCTGCCATTGCCAGGCTGAATTACAAGCTCAATAATAAATACCTGGCCACCTTCACTTTCAGGAGTGATGGCAGCTCCAGATTTGGCCCCGACAGAAGATGGGGTTTCTTCCCTTCCGGAGCGCTCGCATGGGTGGCGTCTGAAGAGCCCTTCGTGAAGAAATACCTGCCTGCTTTTTCTTACCTGAAATTCCGTTCTTCCTTCGGTAAATCCGGATCGCAGGTGTTGGGGAACGACGACTGGCGCACGCTCTATTCCTCGGCCCAGTATTATGAGCAGCCCGGTATGACGCCTTCGCAGCTTGGTAACAACGAGCTGCAGTGGGAAACCACCGTGTCGCTCGATGGCGGCATCGACTTTGC
Source organism: Pseudobacter sp. (assembly GCF_051955275.1). Lineage (NCBI taxonomy): Bacteria > Pseudomonadati > Bacteroidota > Chitinophagia > Chitinophagales > Chitinophagaceae > Pseudobacter > Pseudobacter sp. The sequence continues at coordinate 654 of NZ_JBQCGW010000260.1, forward strand.
CCTGAACAACGACCGCATCAGGGGTACGCTCGGCGCTTATGTAAAAGAAACGAAGGATATCATTTACACGCGCACCATCCCTTCCAGCAGCGCCTTCACCAGTGTGAAACAGAATGTGGCAAGTATCAGGAACAGGGGCGTGGAATTCGATATCGCTTATGACCTGGTGAAAACAAAGAATACCACGTTCACTGTAGGTTTCAATATTGCGCATAACCTGGCAAAAGCGCTGAAGATAAATGGCGTGGATTCCGTGATAGAGATCTATTCCGGCAGTGCGCTGGCCATGCGTATCAAAGAAGGTGAGCCTATTTCACAATGGATCGGGTACCAGTGGAGTGGCAGGTATTACCAGTCCATGGAAGAATACAACCTGCTGTCAACCGTCAATCCGCAGACCAACGCCAAGATCTGGTACCAGAACGGATTGAACAGCATCCGCCCCGGTGATCTCCGCTTTGACGATACCAATGGTGATGGTGTAGTGGATTCAAAGGACCGGGTTCCTCTCGGCAGCGCACAACCGAAATTTTTCGGCGGTTTCAATACCAATCTTCGTTACAGGAATTTCTCCCTTACCACCCAGTTCTCTTATTCCTACGGCGCAAAGCGGTATTGGTACACCAATGCCGCCAACTGGTATGGTGTGGGGCTTTTTCTGAAGAACTATCCTTCTTATGTGCTGGATAGCTGGTCGCCCGAAAACCGTGATGCAGCCTGGCCCCGCATGGCATTGGGTACAGGTTCTTCCAATACCTTCAGCGATTTCTGGCTGAGCCGTGCGGATTATGTGCGCCTCAACCTGGTGCGCCTCAACTACCGCATTCCGCAGAGCCTGCTGAAGGTGAAGATCATCAATGCCATCGATCTTTCTGTATCAGCGTCAAACCTGCTTACGCTGACCAACTACAATGGCATCGATCCGCAGGGGAACTTCAGGCTCACCAATGGTGGCGGCGGCATCGCAGGCATTGGCAGCGATTACGGTATCTATCCATCAGTGAAGACCTTCAACTTCTCAGCCCGGATTTCCTTCAACTAAAAGCAGACAACATGAAAACGATCTATCAATTTCTCATATATGCACTGGTGCTGGGAATATCTTCCAGCTCCTGCAAGAAGTTCCTTAACGAGGAACCACAATACCTGCTGACACCGGAAGGTGCAGTTACTGATGAGCCGTCCGCCCAGGCCGTGCTGAATGGCGCTTATTCTTCGCTGGGTAAGGATGAATGGACGGTCCGTTTTTCCAGCGGCTTCTCTTCCATGCTCGGCGTAGTGAATGCAAGCAGCTCCGCATTCAATTTCAATATGACTGCCACCGGCGATAATCAGTTCCTCTGGCAGATCTTCTATAAAACGGCCAATGGCGCCAATGCGGCGATCTCCGCCATCGAGCCCCTGCCTGAATCTGTTTTCATCACGCCCGGCAGGAAAACGGAGATGCTGGCTGAAGCCAGGGCCATCCGCGCCTTCGCGCATTTCTACACCTTTCTGTATTTCGGCAGGTGGTGGGATCCCGCGGACTCAAAATATGGGATCATCTATAAGGATGTTTTGTCAACCCTCAACAACGTATACCAGGCCAGGCTCACTGTTGGAGAGAGTTATGCGAAGATCATCGAAGACCTGGACTTCGCTATCGCTAATGCGCCTGCTTACAAAACCGGTGTGCGGATGAGCAAGCAACTGGCGCAGGCCCTGAAAGCCAAGCTGCTCCTGTACCGTGGCGTTCAGACTGATTATCCCGCGGCATTGTCGCTGGTTAATGAAGTACTCTCCAATGCCACACAGGTAGGATTGCAGCTGGAGCCTTCACTCACCAGTTTGTACAATAACAGCTGGGATTCAAAAGAACTGCTGTTCTGCCGCTACCGCGAGAAAACAGACGACGTGATCTCTGCCTACAACTATACTTACGGTTATAACTATGCGACATTGGGTATTGAAACACTGGGTAAATCTTTCCTG
>NZ_JBQCGW010000261.1:0-71517 GCF_051955275.1 Pseudobacter sp.
CGCTTCATCCTGCGGGGCCCTGAAGCGAAGCACTTCGATCTGGTTGGTGAGGCGGTCAAGATTCTCCTTATCGGTTGACCTGAGCACCGCTTTGACCTTAAAGAGGGCTGCTTCAAAATGTTGCCGCACGGAGCCGTCCGTGAGCTTTTCCGCCAGTTTGCCGCCTATCAGCAGGGCGTTGGCTTCCTGCTGGCTGAACATAACGGGCGGCAGGCGGTAACCTTCCATGATGGAATAACCGCTGCCCGCTTCACCGATCACGGGCACGCCGCTTTCGTCCAGCGCTTTTACATCCCGGTAAACGGTACGCAGGCTGATATTGAAACGGTCTGCAATTTCCTGGGCGGTGACCCTTCTTTTGCTTTGAAGATGGGTGAGAATGGCGTGGAGCCGGTCTATTCTGTTCACAACAACGGTTTATGCGAACACTAAATTACTACTATGAAATTGTATACCCGCTCTTTTCAGTACTTTTATCCCGCCAAATTTTAATGGCATTCACCAGTTCAACAGACTATTATGATTCAGACCGTTTGCGTTTGCGGGGCCGGCACTATGGGCCGGGGAATTGCCCAGGTTGCAGCCCGCTATGGATTTCATACCGTTCTTTTCGATCTGAACAGGGAGGTGCTTGAACAGGCGAAAGCCGCTCTGCAGAAAGACCTGCAGGTGCTGGTAGACAGGAACAAGCTTACTGCGGCCCAACAGCATAGCATCCTGGATCATATCCGGTTCACCAATGAGATCAACGACTGCATTGCAGATATAGTGATAGAAGCCATCGTGGAAAAGCTGCCCGCCAAAGTGGCGCTCTTCAATCAGCTGGCGGAAGTAAATCACAGCGAAACCATTTTCGCTACCAATACATCTTCTCTCTCCGTGTCGGAGATAGCCTCACAGGTGGTGCGTCCGGAGAGAGTGGCAGGCATGCACTTCTTCAATCCTGCGCCGCTGATGAAACTGGTGGAAGTAGTAGCAACCCCGCAGACCAACAAAGCAACCATCGATGCTGTGACAGCACTTACAAAACAGCTGGAAAAAACCCCCGTGCTCTGTAAAGACGCACCCGGGTTCATCGTTAACCACGTGGCAAGACCTTATTACCTGGAGGCACTTTACCTGGCGGAGCAGGAGCTCAGCAATTTCGGTGCTATCGATTCCCTGCTGGAAGCAACAGGTTTTAAAATGGGCCCTTTCAAGCTCATGGACCTGATCGGTAACGATATCAACTATGCAGTGAGTTGCTCCGTATACGATCAGCTGGGACAGCCACTGAGGTTGCGTCCTTCGCCATTGCAGCAGGAGAAAGTGAACAGTGGTGCCCTGGGAAGAAAAACAAAAAAAGGTTATTACGAGTATAACTGAGCCAGTCAGTCAGTACAGCAATAAAAAATCATCCATTGTCTAAAATCCTCATCACCGGCGGCACAGGTTTCCTGGGCGCTTACATCATCAGGGAACTCGTTCAGCAGGGCTACCAGGTCCGTGCACTGAAGCGCAGCCGCGATCTCCCATCCTTTATTCCCGCAGAGATCTTCGCAAAAGTGGAATGGGTGGATGGTGATATCCTGGATATTGTGTCGCTGGAAGACGCGCTCGAAGGCATCGACACCGTTATACATTCAGCCGCCATCGTATCCTTTGATCCGGATAAAGAACGCACTTTGTACAAAGTGAATATCGAAGGCACTGCTAATGTGGTGAATATAGCCCTGGATAAAAATGTGCGCCGTTTTGTGTACATTAGTTCTGTAGCTGCCCTCGGAAGAACGGCCAAAGAATCGAAGGTGACGGAAGAGAAGAAATGGACCAAAAGCAAATCGAACACCCATTATGCCATCAGCAAATATTTTGCTGAAATGGAAGTGTGGAGAGCCATGGGTGAAGGGATGGAAGTGATGGTGCTCAACCCAAGTACAATCCTTGGATATGGAGACTGGAACAGCAGCAGCTGCGAGATCTTTAAAACAGTATACAACGAGTTTCCCTGGTATACCAATGGTGTGAATGGATTTGTAGATGTGGAAGATGTGGCAAAGGTGGCAGTGGCGCTGATGAAATGCCCTGTCAGCAATGAACGCTTCATCGTATCCGGGGAAAACTGGCCGCTGCGGCAATTGCTTGACACCATTGCAGATAATTTCGGTAAGAAAAGACCTTCCAGGCTTGCAAGCCCTTTTCTGATGAAGCTTGCATGGCGGCTGGAAAGATTGAAATCGAAGTTCACCGGTAAAAAGCCGCTGCTGACCAGACAAAGTGCAAGGGTGGCACAAAGCAAGACCTATTTCGATAATACAAAACTGCTGAACACCTTACCGGACTTCAGTTTTACGCCACTGGCGCAAACCATCGAGAAAGCATGCAAGCGATATAAAGAGCAATTGCCCTCATCCTGAAATCAGTGACTATGAAAAAGATACTATCATTCCTTATCCTGTTGATCGCCCATTTCTCCGCCAGCTCCCAGGAAAAGAGTTTTACCATACTCGGCAAAGTAACCGACTCTGCCACTCAACAGGTATTGACCGGAGCATCTGCCTACTGCCAGAATACCACGCAAGGCACCATCACCAATAAAGAAGGCTTATTCTTTCTCCGTCTGCCAAACGGCGGCTACGATCTCGTGATCTCTTTCATGGGATATGAAAAGAAAGTGATCCGCATCAGCAATAACCTCCCGCCTGTTGATACCATGCAGATAGCACTGATCAAAGAAGAGAAGTCTCTCACCGAAGTGGCAGTTGTGGCCAGCGCTGAAGTAGCAGACGGACTTACCAAATACGGGAAATTCTTCATCGAGCATTTCATCGGTACATCGCCCAATGCCGCCCAATGCGTGATCCGCAATCCGGAAGCACTTCGTTTCTTTTTCTATAAAAAAAGGAACAGACTCAAGGTAACAGCAAGGGAAGATCTTATCATTACCAATGATGTGCTGGGCTATCATATACGTTACCAGCTGGACTCTTTCAGTTTCGATTACAGTACCAATATCAGTCAGTATACAGGCTATCCACTGTTCACAGAGATCGATACTACTGCTGAAGTAAAAGCGCAATATGAAAAGCAAAGGGCACGTACCTACCTGGGCAGCCGCCTGCATTTCATGCGTGCACTGTACGACAGCGCTGTGGAGGATGAAGGATTTGTGGTTGAAAAGATGGAAGATGACCCGCAGAGCGCCAAAGGCACCTACATCAAAGATCTTTACAATGAGAGCCTGTATGAAGCTGACAGCAGTGATGTATTCGTCAACTGGAAAGGCCGTTACCGGATCACGTACAAACTGGTGTTCCCCGACAAAAGGTATTTGCAGGATTACAAACTTCCATCTACCATCAAAGCGCAGGTATCCCTGCTCAACGTACTGGATGAAGGTTTCATCATAGAACAGAACGGATATTTCTATGACCAGCAAACCGTCATCAGCATGGGGTACTGGGCCTGGAAACAATTGGCCGAACTGCTCCCCTACGATTACGAATACCATTGATTGCAACACGTATAGCCATATGATTAAAAGCATTATTGTTGATGATGAGCCCAACAGTGTGGAGGCACTGCACGAATTGCTGATCCGTTATTGCCCGGTAGTTTCTGTTACTGCAACGGCAGACAATATCACTACTGCACGCGAACTGATCCTGCACCATCAGCCTGATCTACTGTTCATAGATATCGAAATGCCCTTCGGCAATGCATTCGACCTGCTTAACAATTTACCCGCTATCACTTTTGAAGTGATCTTTGTTACTGCCTTCGACAATTATGCATTGAATGCCATCAAACTTTCAGCGCTGGATTACCTGCTCAAACCGGTCAGCATAAAAGAGTTGCAGGCTGCGGTTAAGAAAGCGGAGGAAAAGGTGAAGTCGAAGAATATCAGCGGAAGAATTGAAAACCTTTTGTATAATCTGAAATCACCACAGACCAGTTCCAAAAGGCTTGCTCTGCCTACATTTGAAGGACTCATATTTTTAGACACCGATGACTTTGTAAGATTGGAAGCAAGCAATAACTATACTCTCATTTTTCTGAAAGACAAATCGAAGATCATCGTGTCCCGTCCATTGAAGGAATTTGAAAGCCTGCTGGATATGACCAGTTTTTCCCGTGTGCATCACTCCCATATCATTAACCATAATTATATCCGTAAGTACCACCGCGGAAGAGGTGGATATGTGGAAATGGAAGACGGAAGCAGTATTGAAGTCAGCACCAGGAAGAAGGATGAGTTCCTGTCTAAATTCATTTAGCCCTGATAATCTTATGCTCCGCCTTCTAATACTTTCTGTACTATTGCTGACAAGCCAGGTATGTTCTTCGCAGGACGTAAGCTACAGGCAATACACTATTTCCGATGGACTTCCCAGTAATACTATTTACGACATAAAGCAGGACATTGAAGGTTTCATATGGATAGCCACTGATGCAGGCCTGGTCAGGTTCGATGGCAGGAATTTTGTGACCTACACCATGCAGGATGGGCTACCAAGCAATGATATCATCATGTTGTATTCAGACACCAGGGGCCGAACCTGGATAAGTCCTATGCATAATTCCATATGTTATGTTTACAAAGGGAAGGTACATACCCAAAAAAACGATCCCTTGCTGGCAAAAATGCATTTCCGGAGTGTCGTTTATTTGGTAAGGGAAAATGAGGGAGGTGACATGTTATTTGGAACAGACGCTCTTGAAAGACAGTTTTTATATTTGCTTACAAGAAAGGACAGTATCATCGAAACTTCGGTTGAAAAAAACTCTTCTCATTTAGGATCAATCAGTTCAGGATATAACAAAGACGAATTCAGGGTATCTTTTCTTGACACATCTACTAATTACCATAATACATACTTATTTAATGCCCTTGAAAACAAGTGGTCACATCATACCAGTGTTGTTTATAATCAAAAGAATAAGACTTATTTAGTTTACCGGCCTACAGGAGACTCTCTTGTTTTAGTTCATGAATTGAATCACCCTAACCGCGATATCCTGATCCCTTCTTACATGGATGAAAAACTGAAACTACATTTTATTGAAGCTGCCAACAGAAGCCACAGGGTCAGTTGTACTTTAAATAATGGGTGGACTGTCGCATTTTATTCCACAAACTCCGGCATATTGATGTTTGACACGGTAACAGGAAAAATGATCGACCATTTATTCAAAGGCAAAGTGGTTAATCGGGGTTTTACTGATGCAGAAAACAATATCTGGATCTCCACTAACTCCGAAGGAATTTTTGTGATCCCTTCCAGGGATATCAAGTCGTTGAATTTTCAGCAACACAAAGCAATCATTCATTCTTTACACCGGGCAGGTAATATTATTTATGCGGGAAGTAGCGCCGGAAGGCTATTTCGTATAGATGGGAATAAGACAGAAGAGATCGGGTTCAATCACTATATTCCTATGGCCAATAACAAAACTATTGATAACCGTCTGCACTGGATACAACCACTAAATAGATCAGAGGTGATGCTTTGCTTTGATGACTTCATCATTAAATACAATAAGTATACCGGACAAAAACGATTCAGCAGAACAGATGTAGTAAAACATATGTTCAGGTTTGGGCAGGATACCCTGATGGCTTCAACAGGAAGAGGAACTTTGCTTATCAATGCCAGGGACATGTCCATTATTGACACTATTACTTATTTCAGAACACACTCCGGCATCAAAGATGGCAACACCTTCTATATCGGTAACCCCAGCGGGCTGTTAAAGAAAGCACCCGGGGCGCAACCAGTTAATCTGAACCAATCCATACCAGAACTTAACTCCCTCGTCAATAACATTTTGAAAGACGCTGATGGAAGCCTTTGGGTAAACACCCAGGGCAATGGCGTATTCAAAATCCGGAATGATACACTGGTCCATTGGTTCAATGCCACCAATGGGCTCAACAGCAATAACTGCAGGGCCATGTTTGCAGATGGCAGATTCGTTTGGGTAGGCACAGAGAAGGGGCTCAACAGGATCGACCAGTTGAATATTCACGCACCTGTTGATCATTACACCACCGAAGACGGGCTGGCGTCCAATAACATCCATTCCCTGTTATCAGACAGCGGAATTATTTATGTAGGCGCAGACAACTATATTACCTGGTTCGATTCATCCAAAATCAGGAACCGGTCTTTCTGTAAGCTGAATATGTTAAGTATTGAACTGGGAAATCGAACGGTTTCAGCAGACAGCCTGTACCAGCTCATGCACAATGACAATAATCTGAAGTTCAATTTCACTGGCCTTAGTTTCCGCTCCTCCAACAATATCCTTTACATGTACCGGCTCAAGGGCCTGACAGATAAATGGGATTCCACCCGCAATGCCAACCTGGAATTCCTGGCCCTGCCTCCGGGAGAATATACATTGGAAATCTTTGCCCGGAATAAGTTCGGTCAGAACAGCAATACCATAACTGTTCCTTTCAATATCAGGCCAGCTTTCTGGGGTACGTGGTGGTTTCGATTGCTGGTAATCGGTATAATCATTGCCATTGCCTGGTGGGTGATTCTCCGGCGTGTGCGGCAGGAGAAGGAAAAGTCCGCCACACAGAACCGTATCAATGAGCTGGAACAACAGGCATTGCGTTCACAAATGAACCCGCATTTCATTTTCAACTGCCTGAACTCCATTCAGAATTTTCTGCTGCAGAATGATTTCGAAAAAACAAATGAATACCTGACGGCATTTGCACATCTCATCAGGCAAACACTGGATAATTCCAGCCGGTCCACTATCAGCATTGAAGGAGAGATGAGATACCTCAACAGTTATCTTGAACTTGAAAGCATGCGCTTTGGCCATAGTTTTGAATACAGCATTGAAGTAGATCCTGAAATAGACGCCAACGATACCGATATCCCTACCATGATCCTGCAACCTTATGTGGAGAACAGTATCCGCCACGGTATCCGGTACAGCCAGGGGAGGGGTAAAGCCATTAAAGTGAATTTTCAGAAAAGAGGCAATACCCTGGTGTGCATCGTGGAAGACAATGGAGTGGGAAGAAAGAAAGCTGCGGAACTGAAATCATTTATGCATGTGGAGTACCAGTCGAAGGGAATGCGGCTTACCGGGGCAAGGCTCGAAGCGCTCAACCGTCTGCAGGACCTTCCCATTACGGTTGACGTGATCGATTTGGAAGAGGCCGGAAACGCAACCGGCACCCAGGTGATCGTTCGTTTTCCAAACATGTTCCTGTAGTGCCGGCTGCGGATTGAAACTGGTTCGTTTCTATTTCATGAGTTTTTCCCATATTTCGGGAATCCGTTTTACCCAGATAAGTTCCTTCTTCTTCACCATGGCATCTTCCGTTGGAGTACCAAAGTAGATCTTGCCTCCTTCCAGGTCAGATGGTACACCGCTCTGTGCCAGCACTACTGCATTGTTGCCGATGGTGAGTGTTTTTGAAACACCTACCTGCCCCCAGAGCACTACACCACTTCCGATCTCCACTGCTCCTGCAATACCAACCTGTGCAGCAAACAAACAGTTCGGTCCGATAATGGAATCATGTCCGATATGCACCTGGTTATCCATTTTTGTACCGCGGCCGATCCTGGTATCGTGGCTCACACCCCTGTCGATCGTACAGGATGCCCCGATCTCCACATCATCTTCAATCACTACCCTTCCCCCGCTCTCCATACGCTTGTACCACACGTCGCGGTCCTTCTTTGTATTGTAGTAAAAAGCATCTGACCCGATCACCGAGCCAGCCTGAATCACCACGTTGTTACCGATCACTGTATGATCCAGGATGGTTACGCCTGGATGGATGCGGCAATTGCTGCCAATGGTTACATTGTTCCCCACATATGCATTGGGTGCAATCCAGCTGCCTTCTCCTATGATGGCAGAATCACTTACTGCTTTGGTAGAAGGAACAAAAGGGCGGAAATGATTTACGAGCGTCTGATAGGCTTCAAAAGGACTGTCTGTGATCAATAATGCTTTCTCCTCAGGGAAGCTGGTTTCTTTATTGATGATTATAAAGGAAGCTGCTGAATTGATACACTTATCGTAATACTTAGGGTGATCTACAAACACCAGATCGCCGGGCTCTACCCTGTGAATCTCATTGATGCCTGTTGCCTGTGCCGTGGTATTGCCAACCAGCCTAGCGCCAATCAGATCAGCTATCCATTGCAATGATACCGGTGATGGAAATTTCATATCGGGAATTTGCGCAAAAATACAATACGTTTTGTTCACTGCATCATCAACTATCGTTTCCGGAAACACGGATGCTGTCAGTGTTTCTGCTGCAACAATTTCGTTTGTATCATCAGCGTTATTCATTTGCCATTGCAAAACACCAGCTCGGTTTCTTTACATACTCCCGTTTTCCTCTCCACATTTTCCACAGTATTAAAAAAAATGTGAATAAAATTTATTCAAAAATTTTTCCAGTTAGAGAAAATTATTTTTAATATTGTGTAGGGAAATTTATTTCCCGGTACTTACTAACCCATCTACATAATAAATCTCCCGAATCATCGGGAGATTTTTTTTTGAATATGCTTCAATATTTCATCATCTACAAACCATTTCAGGTACTCTCACAATTTACCTCAACCGAAGGTAAAGCAACATTGCATGATCTCTTCAAAGTAGCGCCGGACGTGTATCCTGTAGGAAGGCTGGATTATGATAGTGAAGGCTTGTTATTACTCACGAATGATAAACAGGTTAACCATTTGTTATTGCATCCTGACTTTGCACATGAGCGGGAATACTGGGTGCAGGTAGAAGGAAACATCACAGAAGATGCAATTATGGAGTTGAGCCGGGGAGTCAGTATCACCATCGATGGAAAGATCCACCGGACCAAACCTGCCCGGGCCATCCCCTTTTCTGAAGAACCTCCTGTTCATCCCCGCAATCCCCCCATCCGCTTCAGACAAAATATCCCTACCAGCTGGCTGAGCCTCTCGCTTACCGAAGGCAAGAACAGGCAGGTAAGAAGGATGACGGCTAAAACAGGCTTCCCAACATTGCGGCTTATACGATACCGGATCGGCACCCTCACCATCAGGGATCTTCAACCAGGAGAAATGATGGAGCTCAACAGAAATACTTTTTATAAAGGCACAGGCATTGGCCGCTGAATGTCAGGCCTATTAACAATTTCGTTACCTTGCTGTAAAATCGAGATACTTATGTTGAAATCAATGACCGGATTTGGAAGAACAGAGCAATCCATAGGTGATAAAACTTTCCTCGTAGATATAAAATCGCTGAATGGAAAACAGTTTGAACTATTTCTGAAAATGCCGGCGTTTCTGAAACCCTTTGAATTTGATATCAGGGCGCTCTTATCCGAAAAACTCGGACGTGGCAGCGTTGACTGTACCATCAGCCTCAAGGAAAGCGGCAGCTCAAAACCTGTGAGCATTAATACCGCCCTGGCAAAAACTTACTATCGCTCCATCGCCGAATTATCCAAAGATCTCAACCTCGATCCCTCCAGCATCCTCAGCAGCCTGCTGAAACTGCCGGAAGTTATTACCCCCACCAGCGATACGCTTACCGATACTGAATGGGAATCTTTTAAAACACTTATTCTCGCCGCTGTAGGTTCACTCAACCAGCACCGTCAGGAAGAAGGCAAAATGCTTGAAACCGACCTCCGCCTCCGCATCAGCAATATTGAAAGACTGCAACAGGAAGTGATAGCGCTCGAGCCCCTTCGTAAAGTAAAGATCCGCGAAGGTCTGGTGAAAGTCCTGGAAGATAACGTTGGAAAGGAAAACTATGACCCCAACCGCCTGGAACAGGAACTGATCTATTATATCGAAAAGATCGATCTCAGCGAAGAACAGACCCGCCTCAAAAACCACTGCGAGTATTTCAAGCAGGTACTGGACGAAGCAGAAGACAGCAAAGGCAAGAAGTTATCCTTCATCCTCCAGGAAGTAGGACGTGAGATCAATACCACGGGTGCCAAGGCCTATGACTCCACCATCCAGAAAGCCGTTGTGCAGATGAAGGACGAACTGGAAAAAGCAAAGGAGCAGGTCCTGAACGTACTGTAATTTTATATTTATAAAAATTTCCCCTTGAAAAAACAAGGCTCCGCCAGCATCCTGTTGCTCTTACTGACCGGCATTCTGCTGAATGCCTGTTCCGTAAGGACCGACCTCTTCGAAAAAAACGTTGCCATCCCCAACCATTCCTGGAGCAAAAGCTTCAAGCCGGAGATCACCGTAAATATCGAAGACACTATTTCACGGTACCATATTTACGCAGTGATCCGCCATACGGATGCATACCGCTACAAAAACCTGTGGATGAATGTTGGTATCCAGAACCCTGCCGGAGAAGTCAATACCCACCAGCTGGACCTTCTGCTGGCAACGGATGATAAAGGATGGCTCGGCTCCGGGATGGACGATATCTTTGAACAACGCATCCGCATCACCGACAAAGAGAAACCCGTTCCCCTCCGTGCAGGCACCTATAAATTCACCCTGCAGCAAACCATGAGGGAAGACCCGCTGGAAAATGTAATGAATGCAGGTATCCGCATCGAAAAAGCCAAATGATGAATGAAAGCTTCCCGTAAAAGCAAGTTGTTCCTGGCCAGCATTGTCTACTGGATACTGCTGACCTATATCATTGCCGCACTGATCTTCTGGTTCATTGCACTCAACAGGCAGGTGGAACAGATGGCCACTCACAAACTGGAAGAACTGGTACTGGATGATCCCGCCTATCTGACCAAATACGAAAAGATAATTGACGAAAAGAAAAGGAAGAACACCCAATACACCGGCGAAGGCGCCACCTTTCTGGTTCTCACACTCGTGGGGGCACTCTTTGTTTACCGGGCCGTTCGCAAACAGATCAAACTTCAGCAGCAGCAGCAACATTTCATGATGGCCGTCACTCATGAACTTAAAACACCCATCGCCGTTGCCAAACTCAACCTGGAAACCCTGCTCAAGCACCAGCTCGACGAAACCAAAAAGCAGAAGCTGCTCTCCATGACCCTGGAAGAGACCAACCGCCTCAACACCCTCGCCAATAATATCCTGGTTTCCTCACAACTTGAAGGAGGCCGCTACAGCATCGCCCGCGAAGAAATAGACCTCAGCTCCCTGATAAAATCAGCCACACAGGATTTCTGCAACCGCTTCCCTGCCAGGCAATGGGTCACCAATATCCAGCCGGATATTGAATTCACCGGCGACTCCCTGCTCCTGCAGATCCTGGTGAACAATCTGCTGGAGAATGCCGTTAAGTATTCGCCGAAGACAGCCAGCATCGAATGCAGGCTGTTCACAAAAGGCAGGCACCATATTATGCTGCAGGTTGTTGACGAAGGTCCGGGCATACCCGATAACGAAAAGAACAAAGTGTTTGAGAAATTCTATCGTATCGGTAACGAAAACACCCGCGTGGCCAAAGGCACAGGTCTCGGCCTCTTCCTCTGCCGGAAGATCGCTGAAGACCAGCATGCCACCATCCGCGTCACCGATAATGCGCCTACCGGTTGTATATTTACGGTGAACTTCACTTTGTAATTGAAAAGCATGAGCACAAAAACATCCATACTGCTGGTAGAAGACGAAGAAAATCTCCACGACGCCCTGAAGCTGAACCTGGAACTCGAGGGCTATGAAGTTACCTCAGCCTTCACAGGCAGTGAGGCCCTTCAGAAAGTGCAGGGAGAGTATTTCGATCTCATCATCCTGGATGTAATGCTCCCAGAACTGGATGGCATCACCGTTACGGAAACCATCCGTGTACAGAATAATGAAGTGCCCATTCTCATCCTCTCCGCAAAAAATGCCAGTTCAGACCGCGTGCTCGGCCTCAAGAAAGGAGCGGATGATTATCTCACCAAACCCTTTAACCTGGAAGAACTACTGCTGCGTGTAATGAAGCTCATCAATAAGAACAAGAAGATGCAGGAGAAGGACACCGTAGGCGATAATTACAGCTTCGGAAGCAATACGCTCGACTTCAAGGCACAAGAGGCCATCACCCGCAAGGGAGAGCGCATCCAGCTCAGCAAGAAGGAAGCCATGCTGCTGAAACTGCTGATAGAAAACAAGAACGAAGTAGTACCCCGCGAGAAGATCCTTCAAACGGTCTGGGGTTATAACGTTTATCCAACTACCCGCACCATCGATAATTTCATTCTCAACTTCAGAAAGTATTTTGAAGAGGACAGCCGCAATCCGCAGTACTTTCACTCCGTGCGCGGCGTAGGTTACAAGTACACAGAATAATCAGGCTTTGGGATGCAGCCCATCAAGCACCCTGCGTGCACCATCCAGCAGGATGCGGGGATCGCTTTGCTCATGCTCGGGCACATACAATGCCCATTCGCAGGTATTCAGTAAATGCAGAAGTTGTTGTACCAATGTTTCATCCACACCCTGCATGTACAATCTGGCTGCCACATTCTGCTTGTTGAGCAGGGAAGGCGGGATCTCACACCTGGTGGCTGCCATATTCCACAATACATGTTGTATCTCGTGATAGAAGAGTTTCATGTTACCACTCTGCAGCGATTCCCTGGCAGTAGCCAGCTGCTCGTCAGCACCGGGAATTGCAGGCGCTGGTTTCACAGGAACTGCAGGCACAAGCTCCGGCTTTTTCTTTCCCATCTGAATGAACTGGTAAGTGAGCCAGCCTGCAATGATAAGAACCACCAGACCGAACCAGTAGATATGACGCGGAATACCCGGCTCACCCACATTTTTCAGGGCGCTGTTCCGAAGCCTGGCCGTGCTCTCCGACTCACCGGCCACCACATGCAGCACCACGGGCGTGCTGAGCGCTTCTTTGTAGTGCTGTTGCTGCGGATCGAAGTAGGCCAGTGAAGCTGCGGGGATCACAATATTTCCCGTATCCGGCGCAGCAAAAGAGTATTCAAATGTTTTGGAGCCGCTTAGCGGAAAACTGAACCTGTCCACCATCTCCCGTACGGATGGATCAGCTGTATCCACCCCCTCAGGCCAGCGGATCTCCGGTGGCGTAAGCAGGTTCAGATTGCCCGATCCTTCCACCACCACTTTCACTTTCACCAACTCACCCTGATGTATAGCCGTATCCGGCCCCATCACTACCACCCTGTATTTTCCTACAGCACCGGTATAATGATCAGGCTGTCCTTTTACAGGCAGCGGTTTAACATGCACCGTTACCGGTTCGGAGCGCAATGTCAGCCGTTCATTCAGCACGGAAGGACCTGAACCGATATTGATCTTTACAAAATGAATGATGCTTTCCACTTCGGCGGGATCAAGTACAAAGCTTCCTTCCTGCAATGGAAACAATTGTACCTTACGAATGAGATTCACATAGTAAGGCATACCATTGAGCATTTCAACCGTAGGCTTGCTATCATAACTGTCCACCATTTCAAGCACGCTGAAACCCGTAAAGGACGGCCGTTTCATCACCTGGGAGCTGGTATTGAGCCTGGAATAAAGCTTGTACACTACTTTCAGCGGCTCGCCCACTACCGGATTGGTTTTGCTTACTTCCACCCGCAGCAGTAATCCCTTTTTTATCTTTTGCTCCAACACTTCTCCCGGGTATAAGATCGATGCAGCTTCAACATCCGGGTCCTCATTCTGCTCATTGGCAATGCCTGTCCGCTGGGCTATTGGCAACTGCGCAGACAGATCAGCACTGCAAAAGCAGCAACAGATCAGCAATAAGAAGTATAAAAGTTTGGTGTTCATTCTGATGGTAAACAAATTTAACTGATGCCGGGCTCGATTACTAATCAAAACACCGTTAAATGTCGGTTAAAAGGATGAGTGGCAATCTGCACGGAAAATTAGCAGGACATCCCTGTACAGAAGATGCCGTGATGCACCGGACAGGCAATGAAACGCAGATCCTGCAACAGAAAGCGGCCTGCGCCCTCAGGCCCCCGTTCAATAGTGTCGTTGACCCAATCGAGATCGCCATTGGTAATGGGATCGGAGGCAGTGTGGCGCAGCCGGGCATGGCGGAGATCATTCCGGATACCCCACTCGATAACCGTTATATTGTGGATGATGCATATCGTCTTTCCGTACTGTTAGTACCGGTCATCAACAACCGAAAAATGATTGGCGTGATCAACAGTAAGCGTACACAAAAAGATTTCAATACCGCAAAAACACCTGCAGGTACGCACCACTATCGCCAGCATCGTTGAAGACAACGGCATCGGCCGCCTTGCTGAAGTGAAAGACAGGTTCAACGCTGACGGTACTGCAGCAGGAACCACGGTTACATTGCAGGTTTACATAGTCAGTTAGTACCCAGGCCTCAACAAATTCCTTAACTTCGGATTGTGATAAAAGCTGTGATCATAGACGATGAACCGGCGGCTGTGAATACTTTACAGCTGATGCTGGAACGCTATGTTCCGGAAATAAGCCAGGTCAAAACTTCCAATGACCCGGCAAAATCCATCCAGCTCATTAAAACTTTCAGACCACAACTGGTTTTCCTGGACATTCAGACGCCCCTGATGAATGGTTTTGAATTACTGAATAAGCTTGCGGACATCCAGTTGAATATCATCTTCACCACTGCGAATCACAAATACGCCATCGAAGCATTACGCTTCAGCACGCTCGATTACCTGCAGAAACCCATTGAAGCGGAAGAGCTGCGCCAGGCCGTGGACAGGTTCATGACGCGTACAGTGGTGGCGCCCAGTCAGCATACACTCTACAAGAACCTGCTTCACAATATTGCTGCGCAGGACAAAAGAGATTTCAGACTGGCACTGCCAACCAGTGAAGGCACTTACTTTTTCGATCCGGAAGAGATCATCCGCCTGGAAGGAGAGATCAATTACACCTGGTTCCACTTCAGAAACAGGAAGCCCCTGCTTATCTCCAAAACATTGAAGGAATACAAAGAGATCCTGAAAGACCACGGTTTTCTGCGCATCCACAAATCACACCTCGTCAACAAACTGCATGTGGTGAATTATACACAGAATGGTACACTCACCCTGAGCGACCGTTCACAGGTTGATATTTCAAGAAGAAGAAAGGAGATTATCCTTGAAGCACTGAAGCTGAAATAAATTACAGATCCCCCAGTTGCGGACGCATTATGATATCCTCCACGCAGGCCTGCGGGCTCAGCTGTGATGCTGTATGGATCATTGCGGCAATATCACGGGCCGTCATGATACGTTCCGGATCCACGCCGCTGCCAGCCCATGAATTTGTATAGGCAGCGCCAGGATAAACAGCAGTTACCTTGATACCGTGCGGCTTCATTTCTTCGCGGAGATTGCGGCTGAATCCTGCCAACGCATATTTACTGATACTGTAAGCACCTCCATTTGGATAAGCATGGAGGGATGCAATAGAGCATATATTGAAGATATGCCCCTGCTTACGCGCCATCATAGAGGGGATCAGGGTACGTGTAAGATGATAGGCGCTGTAGAGATTTACTGCCATCATTCTTTCAAGTACTCCTTCCGGCTCATTGTGCACGCTGCCTGGCTCAAAGAGGCCGGCATTGTTCACCAGCACATCCACGGGCTGGTTGTAATCCAACACCCACTTGCCGAAAGCTTCGGCTTGCGATTGAACACTCAGGTCAGCTGGCATGGCCCTGATGCTTCGTTCCGGGTAATGCTGCATCAATGCTTCAACGGTTTTGTAAAGATCCATTTCATTGCGGCTGCACAGGAAAAGGTCATGCCCCTGTACGGCAAACGTTTCTGCTATAGCTCTTCCAAACCCCCTGGAAGCACCGGTGATCACAATATTCATGTTTCAGCAATTTTGTGTAACGAAGTAAGGATATTTCCGGGTTTCCGGCTACTAAATTTCAGTGTCGTATTTTTGCAGTATGAAGTACAGGCATCTGTTTTTTGACCTTGACCATACATTGTGGGATTTTGATGCGAATTGCCGTTTTACCCTGGAAACCATTTATAACGATATGGCGCTTGAAAGCCGTGGTGTGACCAGCTTTGAAGGCTTCTATAAACAATATATCATTCATAACGACAGGCTCTGGGAGCGCTATCGCAATGGTACCATCAAGGCAGATGAGCTGCGCTGGAAAAGAATGCACTTAAGCCTGGTGGACTTTAAGATCGGGGATGAACAGTTCGCCCGTGCGCTCAGTGATCAGTTCCTGGACATGCTGCCCAGCCGCACCATCCTCTTTCCATACACCATGGAGATCCTCACCTATCTGCGGGATAAAGGTTACGCCCTCCACCTCATCACCAATGGCTTTGAAAAAACTCAGTACAGCAAGATCAGTTACTCCGGCATCAGCCACTTCTTTGGAGAAGTGATCACTTCAGAAGGCAGCAATAGCCTGAAACCACACAAGGAAATCTTTGAATATGCTTTCCAGCGCGCAAAAGCATTGCCCGGGCATAGTATCATCCTGGGAGACAGTATCGAGGCGGATATCAAAGGAGGCATCAATGCCGGCATAGACCAGGTATTTGTAAATCACCTGAATATTACGCCGGACGTAAAACCTACTTATACTGTTTATTCATTGAAAGAACTGGAACAGATCTTCTGATACCGGTAATAAAAAACGGCCACCACCGGCAGCCGTTTCAAAAATATATCAGGTAAGTAAGATCAGAGTGTAGCCAGTACTGTTATGCCCCCCTGAACTACCTGGTTCAGCTGAACATTCACTTTAGTACCAACTGGCAGGAGCACATCCACCCGGCTTCCGAATTTAATGAAGCCAAGCTCAGCGCCCTGCTCCACTTTCTGACCAACAGTGAGATAATTTACGATACGTTTTGCCAGCGCGCCTGCAATCTGTTTCACCAGCATTTCTCCTTTGGGATAGCGGATCACTACTGAGTGACGCTCATTCTCAGTAGAAGATTTGGGATTCCAGGCCACCAGGTATTTACCCTTGTGATACTGGCTGTATACCACTTCTCCGCTAACGGGGTTGCGGTTCACGTGCACGTTAGCTGGGCTCATGAAAATAGAAACCTGCAAACGCTTGCCTTTGAAATATTCTTCATCGATCACTTCTTCTATCACCACTACTTTTCCGTCGGCAGGACAAATCACCTGGTCCTCATTACGGGTAAGTTGCCTGGCAGGGATACGGAAAAAACTCACGATAAAAAGGGTAAGTCCCAGGGTAACGATAAAGATCAGCCAGCTGAGCCATGGCAGTTGATAGCTGATGAAATAAAAAGATAGCAGGTTAATCACAGCGAATATGATGGCTGCAATGAGGATCGACTTATAGCCTTCTTTGTGTATGGTCATTGAAATCAATTAAGTTGCTAAAATAAGAAGATTATCCTTTCATAAACAGTACAACGTACAACCAAACGAAAGGAGTGGCCAGGAGCAGGGAATCAAAACGGTCCAGGAACCCACCATGACCGGGCATCATAGCGCCGCTGTCTTTTACATTGGCCATTCTTTTGAGCTTGCTTTCCAGCAGGTCTCCCGCTGTTCCGGTTACAGCAGCAAGTGCAGCTATGATCACCCAGTGGTGCACCGGGTACTTCAGCCAGTAAGCCAGCAGGCCTGCCACTACCACGGCCAGTATAGCTCCTCCGATAGTACCCTCCCAGGTCTTCTTGGGAGAGATGGGGGAAAAAGGTGTTTTTCCAATGAGCGACCCTACGATATAAGCCATGGTATCATTGATCCAGATGGAAATGATAAGTCCCAGGGGAATGAGCCAGGATACGGCATTCAGATCGATCATCATTCCCCAGCTTAAGGAAATATACAGCAATCCCAGCGCTGAGTAACCGATATTCTTTGCCTGGATTGTGCCCGCAAACAACAGTTCTATGATGGGCAGGATGAATACGCAGATCATGCCCAGCCACCAACCGATGGCATGGAGGGAAAATGTTCCGAAACTATAGGCATCACTGGTAAAGAACAGCATGATGCTCCATCCTGCGATCTGTACTCCGTATTTATGAAATGGCGTGATTGCCGCATAATCCGGATCTATCTTTCCGATCAGTTGCTGGTATTCTTTCCAGCATCCGAAATGTATAATGGTAAAAAGGAGAAAGAAACTCCAGTGATTCCACAGTAAGCCCGCCAGCATCACCACCACAAAAATGGCGGCTGAAAGTGACCGGGTTTTTAAAGTGGCCATGTTTAGAGCCATGAACGAGTTGGATTTTAAGCTATGAATTGATTGGTGGGTGTAAGCCCGTCAGTATTGTACACCTTTGACCAGGTTACGGAGGATTTATTTTTGAAATGCAGGATAATGGCCCATACGGCAACCGCGCCTACAATGGCAGACAGTACCGGCATCTGCGGATTCTCGTTCACATATTTAGGCATATAAGAAACAGCAACCACCTGCACTGCATTGATCACAAAGTGCGCAATGATGCTTGTCCATAAACTTCCGCTGTACCAGTATAATGCTCCCAGCACAATACCCAACGCAGCCCTTGGAATAAATCCGAGGAACTGGAAGTGAAGGGCGCTGAAAAGCATCCCGGCAAGAACGATCCCCATCCAGGGGCTCCTGGTCAGATAGATCAGTACGCGCTGCAGCGCTCCCCTGAAGAAGATCTCTTCACAGAAAGCAGGCACCAGCGCCACGATGAACAGATTTATGAGAACATCTGAAGTGGAGTTCACTTTCAGCAACGCTTCCATGGTTTTACCCGCTTCTTTCTCCATATTCCTCAGGGATTCCGGGATAGGAAGGCCCTGGTTCAGCTGGCCCAGGTAGAATACGGCAGGTAAGGCCACCAGGGCGCAAATACCTGATAAGATCAACATATTTGTCTTTTCCGGCTGCCGGAAACCCAGGAAAAAAAACTGCCTGCCCCTGAAGGTGAACACCGCAAAAAGGAAGGCCGGGATGAAGAAAAATGAGATCGAAGAAAAGATCTGTCCCCATTTTAATGATTCCACAATTCCGGGTTTAGTCAGATCGATCTTTACATCTGACTTAGTATCAAGCAGTATTACAGCAAGCAATGGCAATGATACAAGTACCATTACGCCCAACTGCTTCCAGGGAGATGTTATCTTCAAATGACCAATCATAAGATGGTATAAACAAATATTAGTATGTAAATTTGCAACCGGCTCAAAGATACAGTTTCAAACGATGGTACAAATCGGCAATATCACACTTCCGGATTTTCCACTGCTCCTCGCTCCCATGGAGGATGTAAGTGATCCCCCGTTCCGTTTCGTATGCAAACAGAATGGCGCAGACCTCATGTATAGTGAATTCATTTCCAGTGAAGGGCTGATCCGCGACGCCATCAAGAGCCGGCAGAAGCTGGATTTTTCCGAATTCGAAAGACCTTTCGGCATCCAGATCTTCGGTGGCGATGAAGAAGCCATGGCCATCAGCGCAAAAATTGTAGACACTGTTCAGCCTGACCTGGTGGATATCAATTTCGGTTGCCCGGTAAAGAAAGTAGTGAGCAAAGGCGCCGGCGCCGCCGTTCTCAAAGATATCGATGCCATGGTCCGCCTTACAGAAGCCGTAGTGCGCTCTACCAGTCTTCCTGTAACTGTCAAAACCAGGCTGGGCTGGGATGATGCTTCAAAGAATATTGAAGAAGTAGCGGAGCGCCTCCAGGATATTGGTATCAAAGCGCTCACCATCCATGGCAGAACCCGCGCACAATTGTACAAAGGTGAAGCAGACTGGAGCCTGATCGCCGCCGTGAAGAATAATCCCCGTATCAATATCCCCATCTTCGGGAATGGTGATATCGATTCCCCGCAGAAAGCACTGGAATATAAAAACAGGTACGGCGTGGATGGCATCATGATCGGACGAGCCGCAATCGGCTATCCGTGGATCTTCCGTGAGATCAAACAATTCCTGAAAGATTGCACCATGCTTCCGCTTCCTACCCTTGAAGAAAGGATCGAAGTCTGCAGAACACATGTACGGAAATCCGTTGAATGGAAAGGCGAGATCCTCGGCATACTTGAAATGCGCAGGCATTACACCAATTATCTGAAAGGACTGCCGCATATCAAGGAGTTCCGCACCAAACTGGTTTCTGTAAAAACATTGCAGGAGGTAGAAGCTATCCTGGAAGAAGTGGCCGTTCATTTTGCCGGACAAATACCAGTACATAGCCCTGTTCAATTAACACCGGACCAGCTGAACTCCTGCGCTTACTGATCAATTTACCGAATCAAAAAATACAGTCATGAACCGCTCCCTGGTACTCATTTTGAGCAGCCTTATCCTGCTGAGTGCATGCAAAGGAAATGCACAACAACAAGTTGCAACTCCTGCTGTTCAGCTAGACAGCGCACAACTGATCCGCGACCTGCAGTTTCTTTCCTCTCCTTCCCTTGAAGGCAGACTGGTGGGGACCGAAGGAAACAAACAGGCCCGCGATTATATCGCTGCGCGTTTCGACTCGCTGGGTCTGGCTAAGCCGGACTCCGGAAGGTTTCAGCAATTCCCGGCAAGGAATAATGCCACTGGCGTAAATGTGCTCGGTTTCATAAAAGGGTCCCAATTCCCCGGGCAGTATTATGTGATCTCTGCGCATTATGATCACCTGGGAAAGAAAGGTGATAAGATCTATACCGGCGCAGATGATAATGCTTCCGGATCAGCAGCCCTGCTGGCCATGGCAGCCTGGTTCAAACAACATCCTCCGAAACACAGTATCATCTTCGCCGCTTTTGATGCAGAAGAAGGAGGATTGATGGGCTCAAAATATTTCGCCGGAAATCCATCCGTTGACATCAAAAAGATTGTGTTCAATCTGAATATGGATATGGTGAGCAGGAGCGATAAGAATGAGATCTATGCCTCCGGAACCTTTCATTACCCATTCCTCGCTAAATATATCGATAGCATCAGGCCATTGACAAAGATTCAGGTTACACTGGGCCATGATGATTCCACAAAAGGAGCGCATGACGACTGGACCAGCCAGTCCGATCATTTTTCATTTCACCAGAAGAATATTCCATTCATTTATTTTGGAGTGGAAGACCATCCGGATTATCACCAACCCACAGACAGCTTTGAAAAAGTGAATAAGAGTTTTTACTTCCAGGTTTGTCAGATGATCGGACAGACTGCAGCACTGCTGGACAGGCAGGAGAAGTTGAAATGATTCCGAGAATCCCGGAGCGCAAAAGCATCATTGCTTTTGCGGCCAGGCCGCAAGATAGGCCGACAGCTTTCTGGTGTATTGCTTTGACCGGTGCGCGGCCATGGTTTCCAGGCCGAACATCAGCACGGATTGGATGATCAGCGTAAGCCCGAACCCAACCCAGAAAGAACGATGGGCCTGCCCATGGTAATAGATCATCAGAATGATGCCCAGTACAGCCAGTCCGATTTCAACAGTCTGATACCTCGTGAAGTTTTTATTGAGAGCCTGCATGCGTGGCAACTCCTCCGTTTTCAGTATCGGAGGGTTCATATCATAAGCATATACAATGCGCACTCTGTCTGCATCACTTCTTTTGTAAATAGTATTTCCTATAATACATTCAAACAAGCCAATGGCCAGCAACGGAACGGCCGCTCCTTTCAACAGGGTACCCTTGAATACAAAGAAGCAAAGAATGCCAATCAATACCGCAATGATGCCAATGATCAGCAATAGCAGGGCCGCCTGCTTTTCTGCCAGAAAATACCTTTCGATATCCGGTTTGTTAAGCATGGAAATTATATTTAAGTGAAACAAATCCTAAGGTTTCACAGAGCTATTCAGTAGTTTTCTTCTCTACGGCTTTCAGCACTTCATCACTCAGAGGGGAAACGGAAGGGTCGAAATAATCAGTGAGATTGCCGTTTTCATCCAGCAGGTATTTGGAAAAATTCCAGGACGGCGCCTGGTCATTCCAGCCATTCTCATCTTTTTTTGTCAACCACTGATAAACGGGATGTTGGTCCGCAGACGGGATCACTACCGATTTCCTGACCAATGGGAAAGTTACGCCAAAGTTCACTTTGCAGAACTGCGCGATCTCTTCATCATTGCCTTTTTCCTGTCCGGCAAAATCGTTGGCAGGAAAACCAATGATCTCCAGTTTGCCTTCAAACTTCTTGTATAAAGCCTGGAGGTCGTCATACTGACCGGTATAACCACAATTGGAAGCGGTATTAACGAGCAGCAGTTTCTTCCCTTTATACTGCCCCATGGAAACCTGCTTGCCATTGTTGAACTGTACATTCAGATCGTATATAGATGTCATCGGTTGTTCTTTACTGTTATGTAATGCTTTGGAATTCTTTCCTGTGGCCCTGGTGAGCTTCATTAACAAGGGATACAGGAATTTCATGAGTCTTTGCCTGAAAGTCATACTTGTAGGATTGAGGCACAAATGTCCGGCTTTTACCGGATGATTTTTTTGAATAAACCCAGTTTTCCTTTAAATGGCGGATATTTTACAGCAGGATCAAACCAGACTGGCGTTTTCATAATGCCTTTCCGATGCGTGAAAGTATCAAACCCTGCTTTTCCGTGATATGCACCGATGCCACTGGCGCCACGCCCCCCGAACGGAAGATGAGGGTTGGTAAAATGCCAGCTGGTATTGTTTACACACCCTCCGCCGAAAGCAATATTGCCCAGATAATATGCTTCATTCTTTTTACTGCCGGTGAACAGGTAAAGCGCCAGGGGGTCAGGATGTTGCTGTATTATTTGCAATGCTTCCGATGCATGCGTAAAGGCAATTACCGGCAAAACAGGACCAAAGATCTCTTCCTTCATCACAGGCGCATCCATCGGTACTTCATCCAGGATAGTGGGCTCTATGTACAATTGTTCCTTGCTTGAATGGCCTCCATGCAGCAACCTTCCCTGTTGCAGGTAGGATTGCAAACGGTCAAATTGTTTCTGGTTGATGATCTTTCCATAGCTGTAGTCACGGGAAGGATCATCCGAATAGAATGACCGGATGGTTTCTTTCAAAGCCTGTACCAGCGCATCCTTCTTTGAATGATGCACCAATACGTAATCCGGCGCAATACACATTTGCCCCGCGTTGGAGAACTTGGTAACGGCAATACGACGTGCAGCTGTTTTTATATCCGCATCAGCTTCCACTATGGCAGGGCTCTTGCCGCCCAGTTCCAGGGTAACAGGGGTCAGTTGCTCAGCAGCCATTTTGTAGACCAGCTTGCCAACCGTGCCGCCACCTGTGTAGAATACATGATCGAACCGGAAATCACTCATCATCAGCGGCACCACTTCCGCACCATCTCCTTCTACGTACAATACATATTGATCGGAGAATACGGAGCGGATCAGGGTTTTCATTATTGCGGCCGTGGCTGGCGCATGCTCACTGGGTTTCAGTACCACGCAGTTGCCTGCTGCAATAGCCGCGATCAGCGGAGCGATCAGTAACTGGAAGGGATAGTTCCAGGCGCCCATCACCAGAACCACGCCAAGTGGCTCCGCCATTACATAACTGGATGAGGGAAAGTTTACCAGGTTGGTCTTCACTGATTGGGGTTGCATCCATTGTTTCAGATTGTTCAGCGTATATCTGATCTCTGCATGAACATACCCCGTTTCTGTGACCCAGCTTTCTTCCGGACTTTTCTTCAAATCAGTATGCAAAGCCTGATGGATCTCGTTCTCATATTTCCTGACAGCAGCAGCCAGTGCCTGGAGTTGCTGCTTCCTGAATGCATATGGCCTGGTGGCCCCGCTGTTGAACCAGGCGCGCATTTGTCTGATGGATTCGGAAATGGTCAGAACTGCCATGCAAGAAGTTTGTATCTAAGTTAGTTTTTTTTGTTCTTCCCTTTTTGCAGGGCCAGCAGATTTCCTAACTGATTTGCCGTACGAACCAGGTTAACCCTGGTGTTTCTGAATGCCTCTTCCAGTTCGGAAGGTTCATTACCTATCGGGAAGATGGCATCAAAATAAGGCTCCATCACGGCTTCCTGGTGCATGGGCACTCTTCCCGCGAGACCCACAACAGGTATATTCAGGGCGCCTGCACGAACGGCCACTCCAAACGGTGCTTTCCCCTGCAGTGTCTGCTCATCCAGGCTTCCTTCTCCGGTGATCACCAGGTCGGCTTCCTTTAGGGCTTTGTCAAAATTGGTCATTTCCAGAAATTCGTCTGTACCATTGCGTAGCTCAGCATCCAGTACTGCGGCCAATCCCGCTGCCGTGCCACCTGCCGCGCCTCCATGCTCGTATGCTGCCATATCTTTTCCGAACTGCTTTAATACCACATCGCGGAATTGTTGCATGGCAGCTTCCAGTTTCTCCACTCCTTCTTTGTCTGCACCTTTTTGTGGACCGAACACCCTGGAGGCTCCCTGCTCCCCCAATAACCGGTTTTTCACATCGCAGAGAATAAGGATGCTGCACTCACGAAGACGCGCATGCGCTTTTGAGTCATCGATGGTTGCCAGCTTCTGCAGGCGCTCCGGCATAAAGAGTAATTCATTATCGTTCTTATCGAGAAAGCGATAGCCTAATGCCTGTAGGATGCCTGAGCCGCCATCAACGGTGGCACTGCCACCAATGCAGAGGAGGATAGAAGTGGCGCCCCTGTTCAATCCATCCAGCATGAGCTCTCCAGTGCCATTGGAAGAACAATGCAGGGGATCGCGCTCAGCCACAGGAAGCAGGCGAAGCCCTGATGCCGCCGCCATTTCAATAATGGCCGTTTGCGTTGAAGGCAACCAGCCATAAGTGGCCTTTACTTCTTCAGCTTTCGGTCCGTGAACAGTAAGGGCAACAGACCTTGCATTCAGGTGTTTCATCAGCAGCGGCGCTGTGCCGTCACCCCCATCGGCAACAGGAAACAATTCGTAGCTGGCCTCCAGACTGCTCCGTTCCAGGCCTTCGCGGATGGCTGCCGCCACATCATTGGCATCAAGACTGTTCTTGAATGAATTGGGAGCGATAAGTATATGCATATGATCAGTATGAGAGGAATAATGATAAAATATAAACGGTCAGTAATGTGATCAATCCCATCCAAACAGATGCCAGCGTGTATACACGGAGCATCGTCCGCATATCCAGTCCGGAGAATCTGGCGATTACCCAGAAATAAGCATCATTGGCATGCGAGATCATCATGGAACCTGCGCCCATGGAAAGCACGGCAATCAGTTTCCCATTCTCTGAGTCAAGGCCAAGTGCGGGCAGTAAAGGATGCACAATGGATGCTGCCGTAATGATGGCCACGGTAGATGATCCCTGTGCCGTTTTTAATACCGCAGTAAGCAGGAAGGGGAAGAATAATCCCAGACTGGCAAGGGCCGGTATCTGTGCCAGGTGCTTCCCCAGCCCCGTTGCTGCAAGTACGGCACCAAATGCGCCACCTGCGCCGATGATCACAAGGATACCCCCCGCTTTTTCTGCACTTTCGGAAAGCAAGCTGCCCATTGTTTCTTTTTTCCAGGATCGTCCCGCAGCAAAGGCAAGCAGGATGCCGATGGACAATGCGATCTCAGGCGTACCCATAATACTGATTATTGAATGCCATCCGGTTTCGGCAGTCTGCTCCATCACAAAGAAAGAATGCAGGGCAATGAGCAGGATGGGTATGATCACGGGCAGAAAAGCCGCTATAACAGAGGGTGAATTTTGTAATGGAGCTTCTTTCTTTTGCTCTACAGGCTGCGGAGTACCGGTTTCGCCCGGCCATTTCTTCCCGGCATATACCGCCCATATATAACCGGCAATCATAGATGGAATAGCAACAATCACTCCGGTGCTGATCAGTTTACCAAATGCCACTCCGATGGAGCCTGCAGCAGCGGCAGCGCCGGGATGCGGAGGTAACAGACAATGAACGGAATATAGACCTGTAGCCAGCGACACGGCCATGATTGAAATGGCAATGCCTGTTCTGCGCGCAATAGACTGGTTCAGTCCGCTTAAAACAATAAAGCCCGAGTCACAGAAAATGGGCAGGCCCACTACAAAACCTGTGATACTCATAGCTAATGGAGCCCGCTTCTCGCCTGTTTTCCGAAGAATAAAATCGGCCATCACTTTTGTGCATCCGGTATGCTCCAGCAATACTCCCAGTGTGGTACCCAGCACAATTACGAAACCGAGTGAACGCATGATATTACCAAACCCTTCCTTTGAAAACTTCAGAATTTCAGGCACAGGCATCTGTACACCAATACCCACCACAAAACACGCCAGCAGCAATGCATAGAATGCGTGCACACGAAACCGCGCTGTAAGTACAATGATCAATAGAATACCCAGAATAAGACAAATAGATACCTGGAGAAAGGATGGGTTCATGCCAGCATATTTCAGAAAAGATACTTATTTAACCGCTGCCCTCCTTATCTGTAGACCAATCTCCCCAAATACTTTTCTGTTTTACTGCTTCGCCGTTGCTAAAAGCTCCCCATCCTACCCGGGAACAAGATTTTTCTGCCTCTTTTCAATAGCGCTTTCCTAATTTTAAAAACACTGTATATGAAAATCAAATCCGGTTTTTTTATGCTTCTCCTGCTGGTAGTTACCACATTTGCAGAAGCAGCCCCCAATAGTAATGATCCCGTAAGGAGCAAAAAAGAAGTGGCCGCCATGACGCCAGCTGAAAAAGAAGCCAGGGTAAACGCCATTGTCAAAAGAGTGGAAGAGATCCGGGCCATGGATAAATCCAGTCTTACCAGAACGGAAAAGAAGGAATTGAAAAAAGAATT
This sequence comes from Pseudobacter sp., assembly GCF_051955275.1. Classification (NCBI taxonomy): domain Bacteria; kingdom Pseudomonadati; phylum Bacteroidota; class Chitinophagia; order Chitinophagales; family Chitinophagaceae; genus Pseudobacter; species Pseudobacter sp. Next base: position 26,647 of record NZ_JBQCGW010000261.1, read on the forward strand.
ACGCTCCCTGAACAAAGAAGCAAAGGTCTTTGGCAGAGGTGGTATCTATCTTTCCGTAGGAGCCATCCTGGTGATCATCCTTTTGCTGATCCTTATTTTATAAATTATGGTCGCGCAAACCAGCAACACTGCTCCGGACTTGCCTGTGTTAGTTGTACTGACTTGACAGGTAACCCCAGGGCAGTGTTTCCTCTTCCACCTGTAAGCCACCTTCTGTTGCTTCCGGACAAAGCCTGAGCAAGAGTTTCTTCATTCGCCGGATCAGAACATTCACCTGCAAAGAACTGATGGTGTAGTCATCTTTGTAACGGGCATGTATATACGCCTTCTGCAATAGTCTGAATAGTTCTATATCAGCTTCTGTATTACGTGGGAAAAAATGGCTTACCTGATTACTGACCATGGTTGAATACCGCAACAGCTTATCAATATTATGAGTGCCGGTTCTCAGGCCGGTATGCTGCAGCATATAAGAAAGGCAGGCATGCTCGGCAGCCTGGTGCAATAAAAAAGCAGCCAGGTTGAACTCATGGCGGAGTGCATACAATTCTGCTCCGGCCAGAAACTCTCCACTTCTTTTATAGCCCCGGAAGGCTTGCTGCTTCTGCCTGAACAGGTGATCTTCCCGGAAACAGAATCCAGGCGGCGGGATCTGTGTGATCCTTGCATCATACAGTAACGGAGCCCACTCTATCACGCGCACTGCAAAGCTCTGCCCTTCTGTTAACCACTGGTAAAAACTACCGACGGGATAAACGATCAGGTGCACGGGTAAATGGTAACGCGACCGTTGCTCCAGCATATCCTGAATAGAATCCTCAGTACGTTTTTCTCCGGGCCTGGTGAGTAGCAACATAAAGTAAGCAGCAGCAGGCATGCCGCGATGGTCTGTAGGATTAAAAATAGAATTCACAGCCCGTCCTTCTGCCATTACGCCCAGCAGGAATATTTTATCAACAGCTACAGACTGATGCAGGCCATGGACCAGCTCCTCCAAAGCCCTGGTTGGTTGGTATTGAAACATAGAACAGGTTTAATGTGAATCTTGCTCCTGCTTCCTGGCAGGACTTTTCATTGGCTCAGGCAATTCCTCCTTAATCAGAAGATACGCGGCTTCCGCCATCCGTTCAATATTCTGGTAAAAAGAATACAGCGTATTCCGATCACGAGCAGATTCAAATTGCGCATTCTCCGAAGTGATGGCCGCCTCCATCCACTCCTGTAACAAATGACGCATATCACCAAGATGATACCAGGTATAAAAATCCCGGATTACCCTGGCAGGCTGCTTCTTTTGCTTCTTACTCAAACGCAAAGGCTTATTGTAAAACTTTGTTCTCTTGTAGGCTTGCATACATAATGATTTAGCATGAAAGAAAAACTTTCAGATTAATTACTGACCGGATGGATCCCTGTATGCGCCTTCCTGAAAGGACAGCAGAATTTGAAGCGAAGAACTGGCAACGACCTTATCAGTTGCCGGAGTACTAACGGTCTGTTATATACGCAATTTACTAATTTGGAAGGTATTTGCCAAATAATTTAGCATGATATTTTTGCATATACCCACTGCCACTGATTAATTACCTTAGCGGCATCATGAACAGCGATGAACAATTTATGCAGCAGGCACTCCGCGAAGCGCGACGCGCCTACGACTCGGGAGAGATCCCCGTGGGAGCCATCATTGTGATGAACAACCGTGTGATCGCCAAAGGATTCAACCAGGTGGAATTGCTGAAAGACCCAACAGCACATGCCGAGATCATTGCCCTCACCGCCGCTTTCAATTTCCTGGGCGCCAAATACCTCCCTGATGCCACGTTATATGTTACTGTGGAGCCCTGCCTCATGTGTGCAGGCGCTCTGTACTGGAGCAAGATCAGCCGCATAGTATGGGGCGCAGATGATGAAAAGAACGGCCACCAGCGCATCACCGGAGAAAACTGGCCCTTCCATCCCAAAACAACTGTTACCCGTGGTATCCTGAAAGATGAATGCGCAGCACTGATGAAGAACTTCTTTAAAGATCGTCGCTCATAAAAAAAGCGGGGCCTTACACCCCGCTTGCCAAACGTGCTATAATGAGACCTAACTGCTTTACTGTTTATCCCACCATACCCTTCCGGTGAGATCATCCTTTCCGTTGAGCCCCGGCTGATTTTTGATCGCATCCTGGTAATGCGCACCATTGATATTCTGCTCCTTCACCGGGTAAGCCTGCCGCCTTGGAATAGACGTGTTATTATTGTTGGGCGCCGGCGTCAGCTCAGGATAACCCGTTCTTCTCCATTCAGCCCACGCTTCATATCCATTGGTGTACAGGTGCAGCCACCGCTGATACCCGATCTTCTTCAAGGCATCAACAGGGTCATACGCCACCTCCGGTTTTGCCATATATGCAGGCAGTCCTGTAATATCACCTTCATCGTCCCTGCTGTAAGGCACTTTCTCTATCTGCTCATCAACATCATCATCATAATTTTTGTAACTGTTGCGGTTCCACTGACGTACCGATGCTTCCACTGCCGCATTGTAATGTTGCTCCGCCACAGCATCGCCTCCGGCTATCCAGTTTATCTTAGCTCCCTCTGCAAGAGCAAATTCAACCTGTGCATAGGTTAGAATATAACAAGGCGCATTCTGTGTGCGTACATGCACCCCCGTGAGCGAAACACTGGCAGAAGGGATAAGTCCCACCGCGTTGCCATCAAGACCGTAAGGAACTCCGTTATAACCGGTTCCATCAGGAGCGGGATCTGCAAAGATGGGAAGGCGCGGATCGTTCAGGGCCTTCATGTAATCCACGATCGTTTTGCTTGCCCAGTTCCACTGACGGCCCTGCACGTTAAATACGTAATACCAGTAGTTTTGGTTGGCCGCATTGGCCAGATGAATATATACAGCGCTTTCCGAGTTGTCTTCCATCAATTCTGCTGCAGCCGCATCGGCAAATTCCGGCTTTCCTTTTGCTTCATCCACTTTTGATAACCGGAGCGCCATGAGCAGTCTCATGGAATTCGCAAACCGCTTCCACAGGTTCATATTGCCATTGAAGAGGATATCGCCTTTCACAGGATTGGCATCCTCATCTATCTGTGCAGCTGCTTCTTTCAGTTCTTTCAGCAGATCATAATAGATATCTTTCTGGCTGGTATAAGCAGGTGTAAAATTTTCCCTTCCCAGCAGTGCATCGTTGTAAGGAACATCACCCCAGCGGTCCGTTGTATGCCAGTAGAACCAGGCCCTGAGGATCCTGGCTACAGCCAGCTGGTTCTCTTTGGAGCCATCATTAACATTGAACTCTTTGGTGTCGAGGATGGTCTTGAGATTCATCAGCGGATTAGAGTAGATCCCATAGAAATCAAAGTTGACTGTAAGATACCGGCTCGCATCCGTGTATGGCTTTTCCGCCCATTGCTGTACATACAGGATGCCTGTGGTTGATTCCACATAAGCAGGTATCTGGTTGATGGCATAGGTGAGCAGCTGCGCATTGGATGCCTTTGACGGAAGATTGGGATTGATATTGAGATTCTCGTTGAATTTGGTGCAACCTGTTCCCATTACCAGCAGTGTCGCAACAAATATTAAGGATGTTGTTCTTTTCATGATGGTAATTTTTAGAAGGATATATTCAGGTTAAGTCCGAATGAACGGACGGTGGCCAGCTGCCCTGTTTCCAGCCAGTTGAGGGAACTTGATCCGGTGGCCAGTTCGCCGGGGTTCAGCCCCTTTGGTGCTTTCTGCCAGATCATGAAAGGGTTTCTTGCAATCAGTGCGATATTGATGCTCTTCACCGGCAGTTTCTCAATGAGCTTGCTGCCCAGGGAGTAGCCAAGCCTTATCTCACGCATACGTATATACGAAGCATCATAACACCATTCTTCATAGATCCTTGTTCCCACCACATTCCTGTAATAAGTCCTTGCATTCACATAAGCCGTTACCTCCTGCTTGGTAGCGTTGGAGATGCCGGTGATCTTGTATCCGCCGCCATCAGCCAGCGGATCACGGATATTCTTTCCATTGTCATTCATGGCCGCGGTTATAGCATGCTGCCCGGATTTTACAGCCAGCATCTGCGTCCAGCTGAAGAACTTGCCGCCTTTCTGAAAATCGATCACGGCACTGAGATCGAAATTACCCACCGTGAAACTGTTGGTCCAGCCGCCGGTGAAATCAGGCACAGCAGAGCCGAGTTTCTGATTGGGGCTCCACAGCGGCATATTGTCCGTACCCAACAATATCTTGCCGGTTTCCGGATCACGCTGATAGCCATTTCCAATCAGCGTACCGAAGGCTTCGTTCACATTGGCAAGAAGAAACACGCTGACTCCTGCGTATGTATTCTGATCCAGGGTAAGTGTATTGTTACCGGGGATCAACTCCGTTACCTTGCTTTCATTCTTTGCAAAATTGAATGCGGTGGTCCATTTGAAGAGCTTCGACTGCACAGGCGTTGCGTTTACGGTCAGTTCAATGCCTTTGTTACGGATATTGCCTGCATTGATCACATAGCTGGTGAAACCACTGGTACCTGGCACATCAAGATCAAACACGGCCTTCTTGTTCTCCTGGTGATAGTAGGTAAGATTGAAGCCTACCCTGTCTCTGAGGAAACGCATGTCAAGACCTACTTCATAACCGGTAGCCAGCGATGGCTCCAATGCCGGATTGTTGAGGTTATTGGGAACATACATCGGGAAGTCCTTGTCGTAAGGATCTCCCAGTACAAAAGAATTAGCCGTTTGATAGATATCGATATCGGAACCCGACTGTGCATAACTGGCACGCAGCTTACCAAAACTGATGGCAGGTATTTCCATCAGTTCACTGAACACCAGGCTGGCGCCAACTGATGGATAGAGGTAGGCATTGTTATTCAATGGCAGTGCAGAGGAAATATCGCGGCGGAGGGACGCTTCTACAAAGTATGTATTGTTGTAACCAAGACTAACTGATCCGAATGCACTTCGCACTTCTTTTCTTCTTAGGATATTCGACACATCGGGTCTTTCCAGCGAGTTGGAAATATTGTAAAAGCCGGGCGTTACCAGCCCGCCTACTGTTGCTTCGCGCAGGTAGGTATATTTCTGCGTCATGATGTTTCCGCCGAGGTTGGCCTGCACGGAGAGCTTGCCAAACTCTTTGATATATTGAGCTATCAGCTCATAGTTCATTTCCTTGTTTTCATACTTTCCGATCCAGAAGGATGGCACACCACGGCCACCTACTGCGTTTCGTCCATCAAGGTTCTGCGTAAATCCATCCCGGCGTATAAAGCCGTTCACCGTGAGCCCGGGAAGGATGGTGTAAGTGATTCCAACATCTCCGAAGAAACGCTCCCGTGAATCATGGGATGGATTTTCATAAGCATCAAAGAACGGGTTGTTCCAGTCGATCGGGGTCATATCTTCATACACCCCTTCTGAGTTCGGATCATTCACATTCCACTGATAATATGTGCCATCAGCATACTTGTACTGACGCAGCCTGTTCATATCCAGGTTACGCTGGAACCACTGGTACATATTACGCGAACCGAGCGCCTGGTAGCCCTGCGATGGCCGCACAGCCTCATTATTGGCATAGTTGAGATGCGTTGATAAAAGCAGGTTGTCCGTAATATTCAGCGTACCGGTAAAGGAAAGATTATTTCTTTTCAGGTGAGTATTGGGCTCAATGCCTTTGATATTAGTGTTGTTGTACGAAAGGCGGAATGTTGTGTTATTACCGCCACCCGTAAAGGAGATGCCGTTGTTGAGGGTTGTGCCTGTCTCGAAATAATCTTTGATATTATCCGGTTGCGGAATGAATGGAGTGGCTTTCCCAAAGTCAGGGTCTCCGGGATAGAAACTGTATTGGTGCCTTACGGGCGTGCCGTCCATTTTTGGTCCCCAGCTTTCATCCCAGGTACCATCCACATATTTTGTGGATACGCCATTGATATTGATGGTAGGGAAATTCAGACTGGATCCTGACCCGTAGATATCCTGCAATGGCATCCAGTTGCCGGGTTTTTCAACGGAGAAGGCGGAACTGATATTCACGGAAGGCTTCTTCTTACTTCCTTTTTTTGTAGTGATGAGGATCACGCCATACTGACCGCGCAAACCATAGAGCGCAGATGCAGCAGGGCCTTTCAGTACTGAAACGGTTTCGATATCATCCGGGTTGATATCCTGCGCCAGGTTTCCATAATCCTTGCCTCCCTTGCTGGCATAGTTGGTATTGGATATGATGATATTATCCACAACGATCAACGGCTCTCCTCCACCAGTAACCGAATTCACGCCGCGGATCTGTATCTTTTGTGTTCCACCCATACTTGCGGCTGAAGAACCTGAAACCTGCACACCAGCTATCTTTCCACCGAGTGAGCCCAGCACATTCTGTTCTTTGGCAATGGTGAGATTATCTCCTTTCAGCTCCTGTGTTGAATAACCAAGTGATCGCTGTTTGCGATTGATACCAAGAGCTGTTACTACAATTTCCTGCATCTTGTTATCTGTTTCCATCAGTTGCACATTCACCACGGTGGTCTCATTATCCTTGATGGTAACAGACCTGATGAAAGTATTGAAGCCGACAGCAGACACCGAAATTTCGTATGTACCAGCCTTTAGCCCGGTGATGGAATATTCTCCGGTCTGGTTGGCGGCAGCGCCCTTGATGCCCGGCTCTACCATTACCGAGGCATTGGGAATTGCCTGGCTCTTGCTGTCTGTGATCTTTCCACGGATACCGCCATCAAAAACCAGTTGAAGCGGTTGAACAGACATCGCAGGGATCTCTGCAGCGGAATAATTCCTCACCTTCTTGATGATGATATTACTATTGACCAGCTCGTACCTGAGCGCTGTATTGTTCAGCAGCATCTCAAGCACTTTCGACAGGGCCATTTTCTCCACCTTGAGATTGATATTGTCATAAACGGATACTTCCGCATTCCGGTAGGTGAAAGGTACTTTGGAAGCCGTTTCAATAGCGCGGAGGGCAGATTTCATGCTCGCATTCTTCAGTTCCACGGAAATGAAGATCTTGTCCAGCTCCTGCCCGGTGGATGTGCCGGCAATCAGTATTCCGTTGATGGTGAGCAATATAGTCAGTACGAAAATTCTCATGAGCATATGCTTGTTCAGAAACAACCAGGCATTTCGCCGGCCATGCAATGAAGCGCAGGCGCCTGGCTGGGCAGGGGCATGCGATTGTGCAGACAAATTCATAGTTTTGGTCTGTTTAATGAATTCTGAAAGAGGATTTGTTTTAACGCAGGGCCATTACCAGGTCGCAACTGGTAAGGCCCTTTTTGTTTGTTGTTGTTATCCGGGTGCTGAATGAGTTGCTTTCATTTTTTATGATTTTGGATGAAGGTATTTATTGGATCAGGTACTTACCGTTCCGCTGAACCAGTTTGCATTCCATCAGGTTGCAAAGGATCTGCAGCGCCTGCTCTACCCCGGTCTGCCGGCTGAAGCTGGTAGTAATTCGCATATTCCTAAACGTTATACCCGGCACTTCGATCCTCACATTGTACATCCGCTCCAGATCAGCAATCACATCCAGCAGGGGTTCATCATCATACATGAGATTGCCCTCCTGCCAGGCAGCCACCTGGTTGATGCCCGACCTGCGGTCGGCAATGCCTTCCCCATTATTGTTCACTTTCACCTGCTGCCCCTGCGTAAGGGTAGCCACTTCTTTATCCATGAACTGAACTTTCACCTTTCCCCTTCGCACTGCCACCGTTACATTACTTAGATCATCATAAGCCTTGATATTGAAGGCAGTGCCCAATACCGTGGTAGAAATTTTTCCTGTTCGGATGACAAATGGAACCCTGTCTGCATGTTTCACATCAAAGTAAGCTTCGCCGGAAAGAAAAACTTCGCGCTTTCCGTTCCCGAAGACTGGCGGAAACTCCAGTGTACTGGCGGCATTCAGCCAAACCTGCGTACTGTCTGGCAGGAGTACGTATCTGAATTCAGATCTTTCAGTTGATGACACTTGCATCTGCTTACCCGGCTTAGCATGGTCCGTATCCTTACCCGGTATCAGCCAGATGAAGCCGCAGATAGCTGCTGCAATGCCTGCACCAATCCAAAGCCTGCTGCTTTTTTTGCCTGTTGGGGTTTCAGTATCCTCTGGTATATGTTTGGAAAACCATTCCGGTTCAGGTAATACCAGGTTCCCGCTTTCATCCACATAAGTGATAGAGTTCTGTCCAAGTTCACTGTAAGCCTTACTGATCAGGTTGCGGAGGGTTTCATCCCGCGAGGCATCACGCAGCAGTGCAAAGAATTCATCGAACTCCTTGCGGGTGCAATTATTCCCGAGATATTGCCTGAAAAGGTATCTGATCCTTTCTTCCATAATTTGTATCTGAATGAGGGCAAAAAGAGATGCCTGCTTCTGGTAGACGAAGCAGGCATCTGTAAGTTCCTATCCGTTCCGGATATATTTTTTATGGGAATATGATCCGGGATGTGCCATTCAGGAAACGCCTGATGGATTGCAGTGCAGACGAAAGCTGATTCTTAACGGTATGCTTCGATATCTGCAGTGTCTGCGCTATCTCCTGGTAATTCAGGCCTTTTTCCCTGTTCAACTCGTAGATCAGTTTTCGCTGTGCAGGCAGGCTGTCAATGGCCTTGCGGATGATCTGGTGGTATTCCTTTGTTTCAATCAGCACTTCAGGATTTTCCTGCTGATTGGGCAGGTTCTTCCAGATGGCTTCTTTCAAACGTCCGTCTGCAGCCGCTTTCCGGAGGAAGTCGATCACCTTGTTCTCAGTCATCCGGTAAAGCCAGGCTTCGATATTTTCGATCCTGTCGAGATCCTGGCGGCGTTCCCATAATTTGATGAATACTTCCTGGATCACATCTTTGGCATACTGCTCGGATTTGGTGAGCTGTTGCGCCAGAGTGTACAACCGGTACTCATGCCTGCGGAACAACTCCTCGAAAAGCAATTCCAATGCTTTATCGTTGAGCGGCCGGTTGATATGGTGTCGGTTGTTATCCATCTGCTACTGCACTTTTACATAAACTGTTCTGATCACGTTCAGCGCATTCTGATTAAGGATCTCATATTCCAGTTTCACTACGGTGTTGGAAGCAACGGCAGGCATAACATAGGGTACAACCAGGGTGTCCAGTTTCTTGGCTGTGGAATATGCTTTTGCATAGGGCCATGTACCCACTTTGGTCCTTGTTCCTGCACCTATCGTATTGAATAAATTGATCTCCTTAACAGTGCTTTCTGAGAAGTACTGCAGCTCAGCCTTTACTTCATAACCGGCCGCAAACACAGTGGCAGAACCGGCTGAAGTGGCCAGTGTTTTTTTGGATGGAAGGTCCACCAGGCCATTGGTACTTACCGGATAATAACCAACGCCGCTTGGCGCCACATTATCCCGGTTAAAATCCAGTTTATCTTTATCACAAGCTGCCAGCACACCCAGCAACAGTGAACAGACGATGATATATTGAATCTTTTTCATGATCAATTTTTTTAGTTGACAATGATTATTGATCCCACCATAATTTTTCATTCATTGGCTTCAGGGAGCCCTGAGCATTGGGATTTCTGTTGATCTCCTCCAGCGGATACAGGGCGCGCCTGATGAACTGGCCATTCATGACAGGGTCCTGGTTGGAAGGCAGTGCAAAACCGATGAAGAGATTCGGATTGTAATCATACCTTCTTACATCCACCCACATATCAGGATGCAGGAACATGGCCACCATCTTTTCACGCATGATATGTTCCAGCCTGAGGCCTGCCGCTCCCACACTCACCTGCGCATTGTTAATGTAGTTATCAATATCCCCGGAGGCTACGCCCACCTTTGTCATGTTGGCGCGGATGGCCGCCAGGTAAGCATCATAAGCCTCCTGGGTGCTGCCTGTTGAAACAGCAGTGCCTCCATTGGCAATGAAGCGCGCTTCTGCCTCAATCAGCTTCTGTTCAGCATAGGAGGCCATCACCAGCGGTGAAAGTCTGGTTGCGTAATAAGTGGCATCTGTGAGGTCTGCCGTATTACCGGTGAGCGATGCGCCATTCACAATGCCTGTGTACTGCGCCTGGGCGGCGGGTTTGGAAATTATCTTCGATATCCTTGGATCAACCAACCCGGGATAAGCTGTTCCGTTGATGGCATCCACAAAACGTTTGGAAGGCCCGATCGTGTAAGTGGCGCTTCCGGAGATCCTGCCGGATACGTTCACAAACCACGGATTGGGATTACGTTCACTGAAGATCAGCTGGTAATCTTTTGCGCCGGGAGCATATGCATTGGCCACTGCGGCCAGCGCGTTATTGGCGGCTGTTGCAGCTCCTTTTTTGGTAGTGTGCATGTAAAGTCTTGCCTTCAATAGCCAGGCTGTTTTTTTCCATGCATCCATATCACCTGCAAAGATCAGGTCATCGGTACCGGGTTTGAGGCCCGCAGGGTTCGTCTGTGCAATTTCATCAACGGCAGAGTCGAGATATTTGTGCATGAACGCATAGATATCTTCCTGTTTATCGTACCTGGGCTGGAGGATTTCCGGCGCCCTGAAAGCTTCTGTCAGTGGGAGATCGCCATAGGTATCTGTTGCCAGCGACATATTGGTTACAAATAGCACGCGTGCAATGGCGCGGTAATGCGGCGAACCCTGTTCCCTGGCCAGTTCCACCATCAGTTTGGAATTGGTAAGGGCAAGGAACAGACTTTCAAAACCAGAGTTGACCCGCACATCCTGGTTACGGTCGTCGTTGATCGGACCGCCCGGATAGGATGCCATCTGCTGACTGAACATAGTGGTCACATATCCGAGTAACGTATGGCTGTTGGCTGTTGTATACTGTACTGCCGGCAATGCCGTTGCCAGTGTCAGAAAGGGAGCCCTGTTCGGGTTGATGTTCACATTGTCGTGCTCCACAAATTTTTTACAACCTGCCATCAGTACCAGTACACAGAGCAGTGCAATTCCTGTTTTTATTTTCTTGCTCATGTTGTCAGGTTTTAAAAATTAATATTCAGGTTGAAGATCCAGCTGCTGAAATTGGGAATATTACTTCCTGTAAAGCCGTAAGCATTATAGCCTGTGGCAAAGGCGCTGCTCTGGGGATCATATCCGCTGTAGCGCGTCCACAAAATGAAGTTGCTTCCGGTTACTCCAACAGTTGCATTCTTTATGAAGCGGGTTTTTTCCAGCACTTTCTTCGGCAGTGAGTAACTCACCGACACGTTCCTCAATCTCAGCCAGCTTGCGTCCTGAATGATTATGTCTGTGATATTGTTGAAGAAGTTGTTGTTACGGTAGAAGTTATGATCCAGCACAACAGGGATATCGTTCTCCTTACCATCCGAGATCTTTATTCCATTGTATACGATCTGCTGGTACCTGTTCTCTGTGATCTTCAATACGCCGTTACGGATAGCATTACGCATGGTCACGTCAAAGAGATCGCCTCCTTTCTTGTATTCAAGCAGTCCGCTGACACTCCAGTTCTTCCAGGTGAGTGTGGTAGACACGCTTCCCAGCCAGTCAGGGAATGCATTGCCCGACTTCACAAACTGTTTGGTGAAATCAGGGAATCCGCTGGGAAGGATCAGCAGCCTGCCGTTCTCGTCACGCCTGTAGGCCGTTCCCCAGAGATCACCCGCAGAACCGCCGACGGTGAGCTTGTTGATCACACGACCTTCATCATAGAAGATGATATCCGAAATACCCTGTCTGATCTCCACAACCGTATTCCTGTTGCGGCTCCAGTTGGCAGTGATGCTCCAGTTGAGATCTTTTTGTTTTATTGGAGTGCCCGTGATCTCCACTTCAATGCCTTCATTCCTGATACTTCCGGCATTGGTGATATAAGAGGAGTATCCTGCTGTGTTGGAAATGGGTACAGGAATGATCTGATCAACGTTCTTACTGTTGTAATAAGTGAAGTCGAGGTTGATCCTGTCTTTCAGGAAATGCAGTTCCGTTCCCACTTCAAATGATTTCTGCATCTCAGGTTTGAGATTGGGATCCGAGAACTGTGTGGCTCTCAGGAAACCCACCTGGGTGGAAGCTCCGCTGATGAAAGGAAATCCTCTCGGAGCAGCGTAGTAAGGGCCATTGCTGTATGGCGGTGCGTCTTTACCAACCTGCGCATAAGAGGCACGTAGCTTTCCGAAGTTGAGAATATTGTTACCGATATTATGAAGATCGGTGAAGATATAACTGAGGCTCACGGCCGGATAGAAGAATGAATTGTTGCCGGAGGGAAGTGTGGAGCTCCAGTCGTTACGGCCGGTAAGCTCTACATACACTGCGTTCCTGAACCCGAACTTTGCGCTTCCGAAAATACCTGCATATCTTCTCCTGGTGGTTGCTCTTGCGTTGAACTGGTTCAGCGTATTGCTGAGATCATAGAAGCCAGCAAGACCAAATCTTTCACCACGGTTATTGATGATATCGGTGTAAGTAACCTGTGCATTATTACCAGCCATCAATGTATAATCGAAATCTTCATTGATCTGATCCTGCCAGGTGAGGAAGGCGTTACTGTTCACATCCCGGCTGGTGATCCTTTCCTCCACAATGAAACCTCCGTTTGCAATAGCAAGGTCAAGTGTGGTAGGGTCGCCGGGATACCTGGGACCAGGCACTACGCGTGTGCGGTTATCACTGAAGAAATCACCACCGATCTTATAATCGAATTTCAGGCGTGGAATGATGGTCCAGGTAAGGCCCATATTTCCCACGATCCTGAACACATTGCTTTTCATCTGGCTGAAACGGGCAACGTACAGTGGGTTATCGATAATGCCGGGAGCATACACTTTCATACTTCCATCAGCATTCATATAATCACGCACATCGATGGTGGTGGTATGATAAGATAAGGAAGTCATAACTCCTTTATCACCAGCTGAAGGTTGCGTATTCTGCGAAGTAGTGAGTGTTGCGGAAGCACTCACACTGAATTTCTCAGACACCTGTGTCTGCCCTGCGAGCTTGAACGTGTACCTGTCGAATTTGGTGGAAGGCAGGATACCCGACTGGTTCAATGCAGATACAGAACTGTAATAAGATGTTCTGCCGCTGCCTCCCTGCAATGTTACAGAGTTATTGTAACGATGCCCGGTTTCAAATGCTCCTTTGAAATTGTTAAATACAGGATCTGCATCTGTGCGCAGTGGTCCGAATGTCTGGAACCTGTTGGGCGATCCGTCTGAGTTGAATGCAAGCCTGCCCTGCTGACCTTCCCGGTATTTTGTTTGAATATCCGGATACTTGGTCAGGTAATCCCATGAGGCTGAAGTGCTCAAACCCACGCTGAGCTTGCCTGTTGAACCACGCTTGGTGGTGATCACCAGCACACCGTTGGCGGCCTTGAGACCATAGAGAGCGGTAGCACCTGCGCCTTTCAGCACAGAGATGGATTCGATATCATCCGGGTTGATATCCAGACCGCGGTTGCCGTAAGCAAACTGATCGTTGCTGGCGGCCTGCAGCAGGTTGGTGCCGGTGCTGGGTGTCATGGTGCCCGAGCTGGTAGAGTTGTTCACAGGCACCCCGTCGATAACGATCAATGGCTGGTTGTCTGCACCCGGGCTGAGTGAACTCATACCACGGATAATGATATCCGTACCTGCCCCGGGAGCGCCGCCGGAAGAAGTGATGTTCACGCCACTTACTTTTCCCTGAATGGCATTGATGAAACTGTTCTCACGTCCCTTGGTAAGCTCTGCGGAAGTAACTTCCTGCACGTTGTAACCCAGTGTTTTCTTTTTCTGTTTGAAACCGAATGCGGCGGTAACCACCACTTCGGATAAGTTGGCGCTGCCCTGCAAAACAACCGTGTAATCAGTACTGTCGGTCAGTTCGATCTCACGGGTGGAGAAACCAGAAGAAGAAACCACCAGTACTGCTTTGCCCGCAGGTACTGTGATGAGGAACCGGCCGTCATCAGCAGCTGATACGCCTGATTTGGAACCCTTGAGAAGAATGGTAGCGAGTGGAATGGGTGCACCTTTATCATCGGTGACCTTGCCTGTGATCTGTCTTGATTGACCAAAGAGAGTTAATGGGAGAAGGAATAATAGTAATATCCCCCACTGGTACAGCAGTCTTCCTTTCATTGCAGTTAGTTTATGTTTGGAATGGGATTACTGTAAGTTAAGGGATAGAGCTTACAATACCGCAATTTGCTGCATGATTATGCACGGTAATTCTTACTTCTTCCGGATTTATGCCGTGTTCTGTCTGCATCATGGGGAAACTGCCCCGTGCCGGTCAGGCCGCCTGCAAAAAACTGCAAGGATTTGGATATAAAAAGCAACGCTGCCGCAAAAGACCTGCGGCAGCGTTGCGGTTAACCACATTATTTTCAGAGCGGTCTGACCTTGATATTCCTGAACCAGATGCCGCCACCATGGTCCTGCAATGCAAGATGCCCTGTTTTACGCATGCCGTAATCAGGTTTGTCTTTCCACTTGCCGTTGGCTTTACGTTGCTCCCAGTCCGGCGTCCAGAGATCGAAGTCAACCACTTTTTCTCCGTTGAGCCAGTGCTCTACGTGGGCACCTTTTACAATGATCCTGCTGTGATTGTATTCACCGGCAGGTTTGGCCATTATCTTTGCAGGAGGATGCATGGCATAGTCTGAACCACTTTTCTGCCAGTCTTCTAACTGTTCCGGGTAACCGAGATCATCGATAAGCTGGTATTCCGGTCCTGTTTCAAAAGTGGCGCCATGATCTTCGCTCACATGGTACATGGCCCCGGAATTGGCGCCCTTCGCCACTTTCCAGTCGAAAGCAAATTCAAAGCTGCCGTACTGGTTGTTGGTAACCAGGTCAGCGCGATGCTGCACACCGGTTTCTTTGCAGTGCAGTTCTCCGTTCACTACTTCCCAACCATCTGAACTGGCATTTTTATAAGGTCTCCACTGGTGGGTATTCTTTCCGTTGAAGAGCAGTTGCCAACCTTCTTTTTTTTCTTTCGTTGAAAGCGTGTTGTGTTTGTCCTGCATAAAAAGCGTCATACTGGTTAGCGTGATCACTCCTGCGAGAGGTAGGATGAAGAGTTTCATTTGCAATATTTTATCCGATGAGTTTCATGTTTACAGGATCCCATTTGATGGCCTTCTCTTTATAATAGCTATCGTTACAAAGCAGTGCCGGCGCAGCTGCGCGATAACCGAACACAGCATCTTCAATCACGGGCTTTCCGCCGCGGATAGCTCGGATCCAGTTGAAGTGGTGATCATAATGCGCGCCTTTATAACCATCTTCCACTTTGAAAACAGTTGTTTCCGCTTCTTTTATTTTCTTCCTGTCATAGTCCTTGTCGTACCTTCTTTCTGCAAAGTATTTGGCGTATTCATCAGGAGGCCAGAATTTGTTTTTGATGAGCGTTACCTTATCCCATTCTACCAGCATGGCTCCTTCATTACCTACAAGTCGCAGGGAGTTATCTCCACTGGTGCCATCCACAAAGTTTACGCGAAGGCTGAGGTTGAAAGCAGGGTGTGCTAACGCCTGGGGATAATCGAACATGCCGAGCAGTATATCGGGGACTTCGCGTCCGTCTTTCCAGTAGCGCAGTCCGCCGGTGCTCATGATCTTGTTGGGGCCATTGGAACCAACGATATAATGAAGGCTGGAGAAAAGGTGGATGAAGAGGTCGCCGGAAACGCCGGTGCCATAATCTTTGAAGCAGCGCCAGCGGAAGAAACGTTTTGGATCGAAGGGGCGGTCGGGCTTACCGTGCAGGAAGGTTTTCCAGTCAACGGTCTGCGGATTTCCATCTTCCGGCATATTGTACTGCCAGGCGCCTCCGGGTGTATTGCGGGCCCAGAAGCCTTCAGCATAATTGAGCTGACCGATGGCTCCGGCTTCAAAGAGTTCTTTTGCTTTTTCGTTGCCCAGTGAGCTCATGCCCTGGCTGCCAACCTGGAATACCACTTTGTTCTTAGCCTGTGCGGCAATCACTGCCGGGCCTTCGGTAATATCGTGCACCATGGGTTTTTCGCAGTATACGGCCTTGCCACTGTTCATGGCATCCACGGAAATATCCTTGTGCCAGTGATCCGGAGTGGCAACTATAACGGCATCGATGTCTTTGCGGGCAATGATCTCGCGATAATCCTTTGTGGTGAAGATATCGTTGCCATACTTCTTTTTAGCCTGGTCCAGGCGGCCGGTGTAGAGGTCGCAGGCGGCAACCAGCTTAACGCCGGGGATGCTGATGGCGGTTTGTGCATCTCCATTACCCATATCGCCGGCGCCGATGAGGGCGATCTGGATATTATCGTTGGGCGACTGGTACTTTCTGGTCAGCTGTTCCGTGTGTGGAAGGTTTTCAGCAGCATTGGCAATGCCTGGCAGTAATGCGGATGCAGCCACGCCTTTACTGAGCTTCTGTATAAAGGCGCGCCTCGCATGCGTGGATTTGCTCATGGGAATGATGTCTGGTTAGGTGAACGGTTTGTGTAATCGGAAACTAATTTACAATAAAATGGTGAGTTGCCTGCCTGGCTTATCAGTCAGAGTTGGTCAATCCGGCAATGACCTGTAAATTTGTTTCCCTATAGCTTTGAGCGCAAGTAATCTCATCATTAAAAATTTTAATAGTATGGCATTCACATTAGCACCTCTTCCATATGCTGCAGATGCATTGGAACCTCATATTGACGCAACTACCATGCAGATCCACCATGGTAAACACCATCAGGCATATGTAGATAATCTTAATAAGGCAATTGCCGGCACTCCCAACGAGAACAAATCCCTGGAAGAGCTGGTAGCGGCTGCCGGTTCCATCAGCCCTGCTGTCAGGAACAATGGTGGCGGTCACTGGAATCACACTTTCTTCTGGGAATCCCTGGCTCCGAATGCCGGTGGTGCACCTTCAGGCGCGCTGGCTGATGCCATCAATGCCGCCTTCGGTTCTTTCGATACATTCAAAGAGAAATTCAACAACGCAGGTATGACCCGCTTCGGAAGCGGCTGGGCATGGCTGATTGTGAAAGACGGCAAGCTGGATGTTTCTTCCACTCCCAACCAGGACAATCCCCTGATGGATGTGGCAGAAGTGAAAGGACAGCCTATCCTTGGCGCTGACGTGTGGGAGCATGCTTATTACCTGAAGTACCAGAACAAACGTGCCGATTATCTGGCCGCTTTCTGGAATGTGGTGAACTGGAGCAAGGTGGCTGAGCGTTTCGCAGCTGCATCCAAATAGCAAAAGCAACCCATCCCTTTCATAAAACTTATGCAACGAATGAAGTATTCAATCATCACCGCCTGTACGGTGGCATTACTGGCAACGGCTTGTTCCGGCGGCTCCTCTGACGTTAAAAAATTAGTGGTCATGAGCAGCGGCAAAATCTCTGCAGCAGGTAAAGACAGCAAAGAGATCAATTTTGAACCAGGTACCCAGCACAACGAAATGGAATTTCAGTACGTGGGTACAGAACCAGTTAAGATCACCGTGAAAAGCAAGGATGGTGATAAGACCTATGACCTCCCCGAAAGCGGAGCGTATATACTCAACCTGAAAGGCACTGACACACTGATCGGCAGCATCGTTAATTACGGTGATTCCGGTATTCCGCCTTCTATCACCACTGAGAAATTACAGCATATGGTAGACAGTGCGCAGCAGCTCATCATGGGACTCAATGCCAGTGATGAAGCAAGGACCTATTTCCTGGTCCCTGGTGCTGTAAAGAAGGTGAGCAAGAATTATAACTCCAGGCTGATCGGGCCGTTCAATGGTATTCCGAATACTGTAGAAGTTGATAAGGATGGAAAAGCTCCAGAGGTATACAAGTTCAATACCACCAAACAAAAGCGCGAAGAGCTGTACAAGCTTGTAGACCGCATGAATAAATAAGGGGAAGTGATTTCTCCGGAGGAAAGCATGAAGCACCCGCTTCGTGCTTTTTTCGTTTATGGCACCGGGTCATATCCGTGGCCGCCCCAGGGGTGACAGCGGCTGATCCTTTTTACTGCCAGCCAGAAACCTTTGAAGAGCCCGTATTTTTTAAAGGCCTGCAATGCATAGTGAGAACAGGATGGTGTATAGCGGCACTTGGGCCCCAGTAAAGGAGAAATGCCCCATTGATAGATCTTGATCAGGGCAATGAAAGGCCAGCTAAGTATTCTCAGGATCTGCTTCATGAACGATGCCGGTAAGTCTTTGTAAAATTACACCGATCTTTTCACTCAGCGTTGCGTAATCCGGCAACTCTTTACCTGTATACACAAAGAAGAGCGCGAGTTTGATATTCTTCTGAACGGTGATCTCCTGCAGAGGATCCTTCTGCAATCTGTATGCCTCGCGGAGGAGCCGCTTGATGCGGTTGCGGTCCGTTGACCTGCCGAAGTTACGGCTGCTGGCGCTGAAGCCGGCCTGAAGGGATGATTCAATATATGGCACAAAGGCAAAGGATACCCTCACAGGGAATACAGAGAAGCTCTTCCCCTTCCTGAACACCTGGTCAATGGCCTTCCGCCGCTTGAGGCGTTCAAATTTTCCGAGTGTATGCTTTTGCGTCATTGCCGGAATAAAAATAAAATAGCTCCGTCAGACACGGAGCTATCAATATAGTATGGAACGAAGACCAGGAGCCTGAACTGCTGGTCCGGTCTCAGTTTATTTCAATTTCCTTTCATCAGAAACAGTCAGTTTCTTACGGCCTTTAGCTCTGCGGCTGGCCAGTACCTTACGGCCATTGGCAGTTTGCATACGCTTGCGGAAACCATGCACGGTTTTACGACGACGGCGGTGAGGTTGGAATGTACGTTTCATATTTGTTTGCTTTTACACTTTTTGCACTTCGATTTTGCGAAGTTTTGTTGAATGCGGCCTGGGAGAACAGACCTGGTTTCTTTTTCAGTCCAACAGGTCACCACACCCGTCGGATTGTGAAAGGACGGCAAAGGTAGGGTAAATCAATCCTTTTTCCAACCACCCGGTAGTAATTTTCCGTAGAACCTTGCTGAAATCAGTAAGTTACTGAAAATGAACCGCTGGTTACGGCAACATCAGGCCCTGGCGGTGTGCTCTGGTCCTCTCCCGTAAAGGAAAAAGTACCCTTTACTGTCCGGTTTGCCACATCATGTTGGGTGATCGTGAGAGAGCCGCCTGCGCCCGCTCCATACACCAAGGTGGCGTTCTGATAGAAGGCGGTATAAAAGTTGGCGTTATCAAGTGTATAGGTACCTTGAGTGATAGTAGCGGGAAAACCAAGCGTCACTCCTTTGATACCACCGGCATCCTGAGCCGTGATCACTATCATTCCCAGCGCTTCATTGCCATCCACCGAAGTACCGGTAAAGTCACCCCCATCTACTTTCATGGTCAGCGTGTTGCTGCCTCCCGGGTTAGGCGTTGTTGTGGTATAGGTAAGATTTTCGAAGAATCCTTCTGTGATCATCAGGGTCTTGTCGTCTGTTGCCCGGTACACTTTCATACTGAAATTACCGGAGATCCTTTTGGTGGCATTTTCGATACTGGTGATATTCACCGTACCGCCAGCAATGCTGGAGTTAGCGCCCTGATTGGTAGTATAAGCAACCGGGGAAGCTTCATTGATATCCAGTACAGTGGCCACATGAGTGCTGGCCTGATCAAGCTGAAATGTACCGGTAGTGGCTGTTTCTAACTGTATCACCAGCGTGATATCATCCTGGCTTACGCCGGTGATCACCACCAGGTCGTTGGTAACAACAGCAGAAACCGCTTTGTTGGCGGTCCATTGCTTACCATCTATTTTCATGCGGAGAATACCCGTGCCTCCATCTTCAGTGGAATCAACACTTTTTTCTTTCAAACAAGATGCCAGGCCTAATACCATCAGGACCGGCAGGCAAAAACGAAGGAACCTGCTCATACGGTTAATTTGATCAATGATTAATGAAACCTACGGTACGGATCGGGCTTTACAAGTATACTGGATTTGGGAGAATTATCTCCTGAAGGTGGCTGGAATCTTAAGGGATAACGAAAATATTCACTTTTTATTGAACCTCAAGCGCAACATGACGGGATTCCAGCGGCTCCCCAAAGAATATACTGGCCTGGCTGTTGAAATCGTTGGGGTCATCAGTAGTGAAAAACCGGCGGCTGCCTCCCTTGCTGCAACGCTGTTCCATTTCCGGATGCCTTTGCAGATAATCCACCAGGCTTTCGGCCACTATTGGGCCCTGGCTGAGTACCTGGATATTTTCAGGAATGAACTGTCTGATCTTATCCATCAGCAACGGGTAATGCGTGCAGGCCAGCAGAAGCAGATCGATTCCTTTTTCTCTTTCCAGGATACTGTTCAGGTTCTGCTGAATGAAATAATCAGCACCGGGTTTCAGGTGTTCATTGTTCTCCACCAGCGGCACCCACATGGGGCAGGCCTCCTGGTGCACTTCAATATCAGGAAAGAATTTATCTATCTCTATGCGGTAGGATTCGGAATTCACAGTACCCCTTGTGGCAAGGATCCCGATCTTTTTATTCTTTGTATAGGAACCGATGATCTCCGAGGTTGGACGGATCACGCCTAACACGCGATTATCAGGAGCGATTTTCGGAAGGTCCTGCTGCTGGATGGTGCGCAGTGCTTTGGCCGATGCCGTATTACATGCAAGAATCACCAGCGGGCATCCCTGTTCAAAGAACCATTTTACGCACTGCAGCGTATAATGGTATACGGTATCAAAGCTCCGGTTGCCATATGGAGCCCTCGCATTATCGCCGAGGTATACATAATCGTATTGTGGAAGTTTGTGCAGGATCTCCTTCATTACGGTAAGACCGCCATATCCTGAGTCGAAGATTCCAATAGGTGCTTGCATATTCAAAAGTACAACAAAAAGCCCCGCCGGATGGCAGGGCTTTTCAATATGGTGCAGTAATTACTTACGGCTTCTTTGCGGGTGCAGGAGCATTGGCGCCAGCTGCATTCGGCAATTTGATATTCAGTTTTTTTGCAACAAGGGGAAGGATGTCTTCGCCTGTAGGAGCTACCAGCAGAGCTTCTTTCTCAAATACATAAGTGTATCCTGCTTCTTTGGCAACAGCCTGGATTGCTTCAAATGCTTTCTTGTTGATAGGCATGATCAGCTCATCACGTTTTTGCTGAAGTGCATTCTGGATGCGCTCTTCTTCACCACCGAGTTCAGTGCTGAGTTTATTCAGTTCTTGTTTCTTTACAGATTTAACTGCTTCAGACATGGTAGTGGAATCCTTTGCGAATTTCTCGTAAGCTGCATAGAAAGCTGCTTGTTTTTCCTGCGCGCTAGCCAGCAGTGCATTACGGAAATCAGTGAGGAGTGTATCAGCTTTGCGGGTTTCAGGCATGATACCGATAACTTCCTGTGAGCTGATATAACCAATCTTGGTTTGAGCCTGAGCGTGTGCAGCAACCATCATAAGCCCTGAAGCGAACAACACTACTGTAAAAAACTTTTTCATGTGTTTCATTTTTGTTGTTTAGGACACCCGAAACCCGAAACAAGGGTGGGCATATTTTAGTTTTAAAGTTGAAAATTCACAACAATAAGTTGTTCCCTTGATGGCGCTTTCACGATTATTTAACACCCAGTTCTTTGAGAATGTCTTCGCTGCGATCCAGCTTGGGGTCGGCAAAGATAACAGTAATTCCTTCACTTTTATCCAAAATAAAATCGTATGCACGGTTGACCGCGATTTTCTGGATGGCGTTGAAAACCTTATCCTGTACGGGTTTCACCAGTTCCTGCCTCTTCTTGAACAGATCCCCTTCATAACCAAAGCGTTTGCGCTGAAGGTCTCTCAGTTCTTTTTCCTTAATGAAAAGTTCATCTTCCCTTTTTTTCTTCAGTTCATCTGTGAGCATCACCTGTTCAGCGTCATAATCCTTGTACATCTTGTCCAGAATGGCCTGCTTGTCGTCGATCTCTTTCTGCCAGGCCGCACTGAACTGATCCAGTTTCTTCTGGGCATCTTTGTACTCAGGCATCTTGTCGAGAATATACCTTGTATCTACAATAGCATAACGTTGCGCATTGGCCAGTTGGGCCACCAGCATCACTCCCAGGAGGATAAAGAGTATTTTTTTCATAGCACTTCTTTTTAAGTTTATGAGAAAGGATATAAATATCCAGATAATCTCTGAAATTCCGGGGTCAAACGGCTGTTAAAAAATGATTATTCCGGTTCAAAGCCCAGCATGAATGTAAACCTCGCTGCATCACGCAGTTTGCCTTCGGGTTTGAGACGGTCGAAACCAACACCGTAATCAAATCCAAGCAGACCGAACATTGGCAGGAAGAAACGCATACCCACACCGGCACTTCTTCTCAGGCGGAAAGGATTATAGTCCTTGTAATCATACCATCCGTTGGCAGCCTCAAACCAGAGCATACCATAAATGGTGCTGCTTGGATTGGTAGTGAACGGATAGCGAAGTTCCAGGGTATACTTATTGAACATCGTGAAGAACTGAGTAGCCGATTGCTGATCGGGATTCACCTTCGGATCTGAATTCTCATATACCGGGTAACCACGGTGCGCAATGATATCGTAACCTAAGATAAAGTTACCATTGGCCAGCCCCGCGTCACCCACCTGGAAGCGCTCGAATGGTGAATAATCCAACTTGCGGTTGTATCGTCCCATGAAGCCATATTTGGCTGCCGCGCGCAGAACAAACTGCCTGCTCCTGTCAGCACCCATTGCCTTACCAATGGGAATGAACCATTCCGCATTGAATCTCCACTTGTGGAACTCAGGCAATTTATAGTTGTCTTCGTTGGTTATATTCTTATTGAATAATGAATACGGAGGAGTCAGCTGCACACTGGCCAGAAAGTTGGATCCGCTTACAGGGAACATCGGGTTAGGTCCCGCAGAGTTACGCGCAAGCGCCAGTTTGAAGCTGAGGTTGTTGGATGTACCATCCGAGAAAGACGAAATGAAATACGGATAGTTGATCAGCTTGTATTGAGTGAAGCTGATTGAATAGATCAGTGTAAAGAAGTCATCAGGCCATTTCAGTTGCTTACCCAATGATACACTGGCACTGAAACTTTTCAGTTTGTTGGTATCACTGTACACATAACGGTTACCATCATACCCACCTGTGCGGAACAGGGTCTTTGATGCACTCACAGTAAGTGAGTTCCTCTTCTTTCCACCCAGCCAAGGCTCGGTGAATGAAGCGGTATAACTCTGGAATGCACGTCCGTTCGACTGGATACGCAGACTGAGTTTCTGACCGTCGCCCGTAGGTAACGGGTCCCATGCCTTCTTATTAAAGATATTACGGATCGAAAAGTTATTGAAGGATACACCCACAGTACCGGTCAGACCGATACCACCACCCCAACCGGCGCTGAGCTCCAGCTGGTCGGAAGATTTTTCTTCCAATGTATAATGGATATCCACGGTACCATCCTCCTGGTTGGGAACGGGGTTGATACCGATCTTCTCCTGGTTGAAGTAACCCAGCTGCGAGATCTCACGCTGTGAACGTATAAGATCACTGCGGCTGAATTTATCACCGGGCAATGTACGGAGCTCACGACGGATCACGTGCTCTTTCGTTTTATCGTTACCGGCAATGGTAACATTCTTGATAGTGGCCTGGGGACCTTCGCGCATGCGGATCTCAAAATCGATGGTATCGTTATATACCGCCGTTTCAACAGGATCCACCTGGAAGAAGAGATAACCATCGTCCATATACAGGCTACCGATATCACCACCTTCCTGTGATAATTGCTTACCCAGTTTCCTGTTGAGGGTTTCAAGATTATAGGTGTCTCCTTTTTTGATACCCAGGAGCATATTCAGAATGGAGTCGGAATATTTTGTATTTCCTTTCCAGGAGATATTACCGAAATAGTATTTGCTGCCTTCAGCCATTTTCAGGTCAACCTTCAGGTTGCCTTTGTTGTTGAAGTACTGAGTATCTGCAGCGATAGCAGCATCGCGGAAACCGAGGGAGTTGTAATATTCCAGTACACGGTCCTTGTCTTCGTTATATTTCTTCTCGTTGAATTTAGCAGAGCTGAATAATTTGAAACGGAAATACGGATCAAGGAATTCTTTTGTTTTGGTAAGAGAGAGGAAACCAGCGTCTTTCAGGTATGAATTGAAATCGATCTGTTTGTTCACACCATAAGGGCTGTTCTCTTTTGCAGGGAAGAGTGTGATCTTGGTCATCTCTTTGGTTCCCTTCATTTGCTTCTTCAGCTTCATTTCACCCACTTCTTCGTTGCCGTAGAAGTTCACTCCGTCGATACGTACTTTATTACCTTTTGCTACGGTGATGGTAAGGATCACTGAATTGGGAAGTGCCGGATCAGGTGTGGTTTGAATATCCACGGAAGCGCCCCTGTTTCCTTTTTCAGTATAATATTTCTGAATGGCATCTACTGCATTGCGTTTTACGTTCTCTGTAACCACTTTACCAACGGTGAGATCGGTTTTTGGCTTCAGCTCATCTTCGTCAGATTTCCTTACACCTTTAATATAATACTTGGAGAGGGTGGGCATTTCGGTAACGTGAATTTCCACGTAGAGATTGGCGCCTTCCAGTTTAGTGAGGTATATCTGGACGTTGGAAAAGAGACGTTGCTTCCAGAGATTGTTGATAGCTTTTGAGAAGTTGTCTGCTCCCGGGAGAATGATCCTGTCGCCAATATTGAACCCGGCGATGGAGATGAGCAGTTGTTCGTCGTATCGTTTAGTACCGGTAACCGTTACACCGGCCAGTATATATTCTTTTTGTTGTCTTGAGGTTAGTATTGCTTCCAGTTCAGGATCCACAGTGCCGGGGATGGTGTCCCTTTCCTGCCCATAAGCCGAACCTGCGATTAACAGTACAAAAGCCAATAAAAATACAGGGGAAGTAAACGTACGCTGCATTCCGGGTTGTTTAAGCTGGAGCAAATTAAAGGGATTTATTAATTGTCTTTTAAAACTGTTTGTTAAAACGCGTTGCACTTGCATGAATTTTTATGGCAGGAAGGGTAGATCATGCAAAAGATTTATTGATTGATGACTGGTTCCGTCTGAACCTGGTCCCCGGTTTTACCGAATCTCCTTTCTCTTTTCTGGAAGTCAATAATGGCCTCATACAGGTTTTCTTTCCTGAAGTCGGGCCAGCGTACATTGGTAAAATAAAGTTCTGCATAAGCCAGTTGGTAAAGCAGGAAGTTGCTGATACGGTATTCACCACTGGTTCTGATCATGAGTTCCGGATCAGGGAAGCTTCCTGTGGTGAGGTAACCTGCGAGCGTATCCTGTGTGATGGAAGCAGGGTCAATTTTTCCCTCCTTTACATCTTCTGCGATATGTTTCACTGCCTGAACCAGTTCCCAGCGGCTGCTGTAGCTGAGCGCCATGATCAGGTTGAGCCCGGTATTGCGACTGGTGATATCGAGTGATTCGCGCAGCGCCTGCTTGGCATATTCAGGCAGCATACCCATATCACCGATCACATGCAGTTTGATGTTATTCCTGTTCAGGGTTTCCGTTTCCTTCCGGATGGTTTCCACCAGCAACTCCATCAGGCCTGTCACTTCCTGCTGGGGCCTGTCCCAGTTCTCAGTGGAAAAAGCATAGAGTGTGAGGTATCCCACGCCCAGTTCAGCGCAGCCCTCCACTATATTGCGCACACTTTCCACTCCATGAAAGTGACCATAGAGGCGGTCCTGCCCCTTTTCTTTAGCCCAACGCCCATTGCCATCCATGATGATGGCGATGTGACTGGGAAGTCGCTGCAGGTCTATATGGTCCTTTCGGCTCCTCATACCTTATTTTTTGAAGGGACCAAAGGTACAAAAATTTAAATCCGATGCTGATTTCATGGAAATTTTATCTACTTATTATGAACATTTGCCCATAATCCTTAAAAATTTCACGACAGGCTTGTGAATTTCTTAATATGGAAACTGTTAATTGGCCGACGGGCACCTGTATGAGCTGAGGTTGAAAGAGAAGGTGATCTCAGCAAAAATGTACTGGTCTTTTTGTTTGGAGAACCCGCGCTGTCTTCCTTCGATACCGATGATATCCCCGGTTTCATAAGACCTGTCCTGCAGCAGCCTGGCCACCGATGGCGTACCATCCGGCAGGTCCGGGAACTTATCTGCTCCCACGTAGGTCTTGCTTACATCATCCAGGTAATCGGTACCTGTGAAGCGGTGCACAACTTCAAAACCGATATTCATTCTTTCATTCAGTGCATACTTCACACCTACGCCGAAGGGAATAGCGAGGGCCATATTGTTATAGGCCTTTCTTTCCGGATAGGCAGCGGAACCCTGCCCTTCCGTTCCGAGCGGACGAAGGAAATATTTTTTACCGCCCAGGTAGGCAAATGGATCGTAATTGAAAACACCCACCCCGAAGGTTACATAGGGGGTGAAACGGTGATAAGGATCAGCAGGGATGAATTTGAAGAAATTGAAATCCCCCTGTACGGCCAGTTCAAATATATTGGTATTGAAACTGAGGTTTCGCCGTTGCTGGTATACATTGGAGGTATTGTAAATATCAGAGTAGCCCAGCTGTGCAAAGTGGCCGGCCACGCGGAGTGCAACATAATTACCGAACTGTTTACGGAAGAAAACGCCGGCTGTGACCTTGGGCCTGTTCAGGCGTGCCCTGGTATTCAGGTCCCCGAAATAATGTGCGCCCCCCAAAGAAAGCCCGAACTCACCTACGTGAACATAGCTCTCGTACTGGGCCATAACCTGGGATGTCTGGAGGAGGGTACCTGCCAGAAGCATCGAAACAACCAGCTTCTTCATATACTGCAATATAAGGATTAAGTATGTTGCCAATAACGGCTAAGCCTGGTTTTTCAGTCTATTGGAAAAGTTAAAATGCCGCTTCACGGCGGGTTTCACAGGATAGGGCTAGTTCCTGGTATCCAATCCCCAGGAGAGTTTATTACGAAGCGTTTGAAGGAAATTGTTCTCATTCAAACGTACAAGGCTGATGTTGAACGATTCACGCCTTACTGCAAGTTGCACTTTCTTTTCCACAATCTCCTTGCGGGAATCAAGTGCACAGATAAAATGATCGGCGCGGCTCTCCACTTCAAAAGATATTACGTTGTCATCGGGCACAACGATGGGTCTTACATTAAGATTATGTGGGGCAACCGGTGTGATCACAAAACTGGAAGACTCCGGGAAAACGATCGGCCCGTTGCAACTCAAAGAATAACCGGTAGAGCCGGTTGGAGTAGCAACAATCAGACCATCCGCCCAGTACGTATTCAAAAAATCTCCATTCAAATACGTATGGATCTTGATCATCGGAGAAGTATCCGTTTTGTGTATCGCAAACTCATTGAGCCCGTAAGGCGTATTCCCGAATAAAGGCTTGTCTGCATCCAGGTGGATCAACGACCGTTTGTCTATCACAATATTCCTCTTCACCAAAGACTGTACCGCAGTGTAGAGCTCATCCCTGCCGATACTGGCCAGGAAACCCAGGCGGCCGAAATTGATACCGAGAACAGGTATGTTCTTATCGCGAACAAGTGTAACGGTATCCAGCAATGTGCCGTCACCGCCCAGGCTGATCACAAAATCGATGGACTCGCCCAGGTCTGCAGGATCAGTGAAAATAGCGGTCTTCTCCGGGAAACGGAAAGAACTTTTGATGGCTTCAAAGAACGGATGATAGATCACCGGTTCTATATTCTCCTTGTCCAGTTCATCGAGCAATTGCTGCACATCGGCCTTTTGCTCATTGTCGATGATCCGGCTGTAGATCGCTACTTTCATAATTAAGTTGCTGTTTCTTAAAAATCGTTCTTGATGTGTAAAAATAGCCCCTTTTGTCCTAATTGGTTAAAGCTGTAGTCAAACCTGAAGATAAAATCATAAAAAGTAACCACATCCACACCAAAACCGCCGGTGTACAGCATTTTATTGACGAGGGAGTTTTCGAGCATGTTCTTGTTATAGGCATAACCCATATCCCCAAACGTTCTTGCATAGATGCGGAAAGGGATCCTGTCGTGGGATTTTGAGCGGATGAAAGTGGGTATGCTGAAACGGAACATCTCGCGGCGGAAGGTCTGCCGGGTAAGCAAGGCCGCTACTCCATCGATCACATATCTTTCCATACCTCTCAGGTAAAGCTCGCCGTACCCGAAGAGCCGCTGGTTGATATAAGGCTGATCAAAAGGCAGGCGCACCACCCCGTTGGCCTGCCAGCCGAAATAGTATTTCTTTCCCAGTTTCCATCCCTTGAAGAACTTGCCGGAGAACTGCCACATATTGTTCTCTTTGCCAAAGCCACGCTTGAGCAGGCTCACTTCACTCTGAATGCCCGTCAGCGGGAAATGGATATAATCCACGTTCACATAATTGAGGGTATAGGACAGTTCAGGAAAATGAATGCTGGTGGCCTGGCGGCCGAAGTACTTCGGGTTCAGTTGCAGGATACCGCTGTCAACCTCCTGTTTGGTATAGGATAAGCGAACGGCGTGGAATGTGCGGAGACCTGGCCTGTAGGTATAGTCTACATACCCTGAATATTTTTTTGTGCCTTCTTTCAGACTGTCGGTGAAACGCTGCTGATTATCCGCAGTGATGTAATTGATCTCTTTATTACTGCTGTATGTGAAGCCAACGCGGTAGCCATGTTTCAGGCTTTTGTCGGCATAAGGCTGGTCGTACTGGAATTGTAACTGTTTGGTATAACCGGTAATGAACCAGAGCCGGAGTTTATCGTTGCGACCTGTGAAATTGTACCAGGTGAATTTGAAGCCGTAATTGATCCGGTCTGTGCTGTATCCCTGTTTGCCCCATTCCACCAGGTTACGGTCAACAGGCTTTACATAAGGAAGGGGGAAGATATACCATCTTTCTTTAAGCTCTATGTTCACATCCACTTCATATCCTCTGAAGGATTTGAGCGACACTACCACTTCATTGAAAAGGCCGGTATTGAACAGCTGTCTTCTCGCAATTTCAAATCCGCTGACGAGATCGGGGAGATAAATGGAGTCGCCGGTTTTAAAGGGAAGTTCGCGCTCAACGATATAAGACTTGGTACGGCGGTTGCCATCGATATAGATCTTACCTACTATAAAAGGGGTAGGCTTTGTTTTATCGATGTACCTGTTGGAATTGTGGGGAGACAAAGTATCGGAGTCTGAAGTTTGCGCAAAGGAAACGATACAGCAAAACAACAGCATAACAGTAACCTGATATTTGTTTCCCATCAGCATGCAGGCTTGGCGCAGCTATATATTGAGATAATTCATGAGGTGATCATAGTTACTCCTGAGTTCATTCTCATACAATTCTTCTCCGAAGTAATATTTCACCTGGTATTCGTAGCGCTGGAAGGTAGCTACAATATCCGATATCTCGAATTTACTGACTTTGATGGTAACGTAAAAGGCTCCGTTATTGTTATCCCAGTGGGTATTGAGTTGTGTGATCTGGGCATCATTGGTTTCAACCAGCTTGCTTATTTCCGAGAAGGAGAAACTGCGTTGTTCCATTTCCAGTACAATGATACCTCCGGGCTCATTTGCTCCGGTGGTTTTGCCGAGTTGTTTGAGCAGATCGCTGGCCGTGATCACACCTGTGAACTCGCTGTCTTTTTCGATTACGGGAACCAGGGACAGGTTATGTTCATTGGCCATCTGAACGGCTTCCAGGAAATGGGAATTTGCCTTTGCGGCTATGCGGGAAAAATGCTGACTGATGCTTTCGAGGGTGGCATTTTCATCTGCATTCATCAGATCGTCTTCTGAAGCCATACCCAGGTATTTGTCTTCAGCTACCACAGGCAGCTGCATTACATGGAACTCCTGCATCAGTTCCATAGCCTGAAACACGGTGTCGCCCGGATTGAGCGTTGGAATGGCGGATGATATGAGTTCTTTGTTTAGCACGGGAAATGTTTACTGTTTGTAATGCAACACCAGAGCGGTTTACCCGCTGCCACTGCAGTCAGGTGAACTGTTCCTTTACATTACTAAGACGGAAAGAATCAGGCAACCGCTGCGGGCTCGTTCAATTTTGTCAGAAATTTATGTAGGATCCGGTTGAATTCCTGTGGCACCTCCATCATGGGCGCGTGACCACATTTGTCAATAAAATGCAGTTCGCTGTTGGGAATCAATCGCTGAAACTCTCTTGCAACAAATGGCGGAGTTACCGTATCGTTGTTTCCCCATATCAATAACGTGGGCTGTTTGATCTGATTGAGCTCTTCCCCAAGATTATTCCTGATAGCGCTTTTGGCCAGGGCGATGATCTTGATCACTTTCAGACGGTTATTGGTGGTATCGAACACCTCATCAACGATCTCTTTGGTAGCTGTTGCAGGATCGTAGAACGTCTGTTCAGTTTTTTTCTTAATATATTCGTAATCGCCTCTTTTCGGATAAGTATCGCCCATTCCGTTCTCAAAAAGTCCAGAACTACCGGTCAGGATCAAAGATTTTATTCTCTCCGGGTGCTTCAGAATATGCAGGATGCCTACATGACCACCGAGGGAGTTACCCAGCAGGTGGATATTTTTGTAATCCTTGTATTCAATGAATTTATGAACGTACTTCTGGAGACCGCTCACGGAAGTGTGGAGCAGGTCCAGGTCAAGCAAGGGGAGCATGGGCACCACCACTTTATAATGGTGGCGGAAGTATTCAATCAAATCCTGGAAGTTGCTCAATGCGCCGAATAAACCGTGTAACAGAATCAACGGTTCTCCCTCTCCTTCTTCAAGATATTTGAATTTGTCCGCCTGTTTGATCTCGTAATTCATCAGATAAATCGGTTCAATTCAGTCAAATATTCGCTAAAATAAACGATTTGCCTCAATTATGGCATCGTTCCTTTTCAAGCTGTTAAATTTTACTGTAAACTACAAATTTTTTGCGTCTTTTCTGCCACAGTATTGTGTAGGTTTCAATCAGACGTTTGAGTAGATGCATCGTGTGCGATCCTTTCAAAAAACGTTTCCAGTTCAGTAAACATATCTTTAAATGCAGGGATCAGCTTGCCTGTTCCATCTATCACCCAGGGACCCAACGGTTGGATATACGCGTAGGAAACGGATTGCTGAATACTTGCTGCACTTATTATTTTCAATTGTTCTGCATAGAACAGCAGCACACTATAGGCCAAAGTGTATATTACAATATACAGGAGAATACCTCCGAGTTTGTTGGCCCATCCCAGCAAAGTCACTTCCAGTGTGGCTTCCAGCAGGTTGGCTCCAAGTCTGATCAGGAGTACTGCACCAATGAACACTACAGCAAAAGAAAGAGCTGGCAACCATTTGGCCGAAATACTGGTTGAATCTTTCAACCATTCCGCCACCAGGGCAGACAGTTTCATGGCCGCTGCAATTCCCACGATCAGCCCTATTACGGAGAAAACCGCAATCACCAATCCACGCTGCCATCCTCTGATAACAGCCATGATCAGCAGGATGATAAAAATAATATCAATGATCATGGAATATCATTAACGGGTACAATACCCGTTTTCTTATTTTGCAAGCAACTCTTTTACCAGCGCGCTGATGGATTTCCCGTCTGCTTTGCCTGCCAGTTGTTTGGAAGCGATGCCCATCACTTTGCCAAGATCGGCCATTGAACTGGCTCCCACTGAGGCAATGATTTCAGTCAGTGCTCCCTTCAACTCTTCCTGACTCATCTGCTGAGGCAGGAATTTTTCTATGATAGTGATCTCTTCCTGTTCTTTCTTAGCCAGGTCTTCCCTGTTCTGCTGCGTAAAAATTTCCAGCGAATCTTTACGCTGCTTTACCAGCTTCTGAAGGAGCTTGATTTCCGTATCCTCTGTGAGGTCGGCACCAGCTGCACCTTCCGCTGTTTTAGCCAGCAGGATGGCGGATTTGATAGCGCGAAGGCCGCGGAGGGCAGCCTCATCCTTGGCCAGCATCGCTGTTTTCAGCTCGGCATTCACCTTTTGCTCAAGGCTCATAATTATAAATTGATTTATGCTTTATTCTGTTCCTGTTGAATTTCCTGGAACCTTTTGTAGAAGTCCTGTGCAAATTCCCTGAGCTTGTTCACCAGTTCTTCCTGGTGCGTAGCCCGCTCAAAGCTATCTGCCATGGTCATGAAGGTCTGATAATAGAAGTCAGCCATTTCATCCACCATCATTTCTTTGGTCCAGAGGTCCATACGCAGTGCGCTCTTGTCTGCTCCATCCCAGAAAGCCAGCATGATAGCCTTGGCCGCACGGGCGGAGTCCGCAGTACTTTCGGTAGCGCTCCAGCTGATACTTTCAGGTACACGTTTGTCGTCCAGGTGTACATCTATAGTTATAGTTGACTTCGTCTTCGACATGATTTTTATTGAGAATCAGGTTTTTGGAAAAAATTGAATCCCAAAAGTACGGGGAATAATCCTTTCAAGGAGGGGTGTATATTACCAAACTGGTAAATTATCCACTTTTTAACGCTGTTAATATGTGTTTAATACCAAAACTGTTCATTCGCCGTTACAAATAAATGGCTCCGGAAAACAGTAATAATCCGGCTGTTTCACCGAAGGGCAGGCTGCACAAATTACGATCCTCTAAAATCGGGTACTAACGCGTTGTATCGTGGTTTTTCGTAAAGTAATTTTGTGGCAGCTACACCATCAATCCGATACGTTTATGAAAATCAGTACCTATGAAGCACATTTATTACACACTGATCAGTGGGTTCGTTTGTATTTCGGCGTTAGTTTTTCCCCGTGATTCCCAGGCCCAGTGCAGTACCTGCCCGGGCGGAGTCCCCAGCCAGACCGTTGAGTATGACCTTATTCTTGACACAACTACAGCCAGCACCAATACCTTATCCTTTCCCAGGTTCCCACCGTCTACCGGTACCCTTATCTGCGTTACTTTCTACGATACCATTTCCCTGGTAGCCACTTCCGGCGCCAGAAACAGGGATAGCTACGCCAAGCTGGCCCGCTTCCTGCTTTCCTTATCGCCCAGCATCACGGGAAATGGCCTCAACATCAATGACAATGTGACCAGGACCTATGGCCCCACCAACCTGGATGCCTTCGGTACACCCGGAGACTCCACCACGTACGGGCCTGACACGGTATTCAACAATGCCACTCACCAGCAGACCATCACAGGTACCGGCGCATTCCTTGGAGCAGGCACCATCGATTTCAGCTTTGAACTCAGTGGTGGCCTCTTGCCCAATATGGGTGGGATCAACTATAACCTGAGCGTCACCGGTAAGCTCTGGGGGAAGTTCAGGATCGTGTATTCCTATTGTCCCCAGGCCCCTCTCCCGGAAGTATTCCGGCAGTTCACGGCGGCCAGACATCCCAACAGCAATAATATCCAGCTCCAGTGGAGCGTTAGTAATGAAGAAATATCCAATTCCTATGAAATCGAGATCAGTTACGATGGACGCACGTTCACACCAGCCGGCAAAATTGCCAGCCAATATGCTGCTCAGGGTGCTGCAGCAAAATACAACTATCAGTACCTGCCTGATAAGGCTGCTTCAGGCAAATTATACGTCCGCATCAAGCAGCTCGGCGCTGACGGAAAAGGCCATTACTCTGCCATCCGCCAGGTAAACCTGGGTTCCAACGCCACGCCCTCCTTCATCATCTACCCCAACCCGGTGAAAGACCAGGTGACCATCCAGGCAGATCAGCTGCTCAAAGGCAGCTACCAGCTTGAACTGGTGACCACTACGGGGCAACAGGTGCTGAAACAGACCATCCATGTAAATAACTCCAGTATCATCCAGCTTCCGCTGCCCCCCGGACCTCCCTCAGGGGTGTATTATCTGCGCGCCAGAGAGCTGTCTTCCGGGCAAACCACCAGCTATAAAGTACTGGTGAGCCGATGAATGAAAAAGTTTGTTACATTTGTCACATGCAAAACATGCAAAAAGAAGTTGAAGAAATGGAGTACAACACCATAAGGAATCAACTGGTCATGCGTGAATATGGCCGCCATATTCAGAAGATGGTTGAGTACCTGGTGGGTATTGAAGACAGAGAACAACGCCAGCGCAATGCCTATGCGGTCATTGAGCTGATGGGATTTCTCAATCCACACCTTAAGAACGTTGAAGATTTCCGCCATAAATTATGGGATCACCTTTTCCTCATCTCAGACTTCAAACTGGATGTTGAATCGCCCTATCCCATTCCTACCAGGGAAACCCTGAAAGCGAGGCCCAAGCCGCTTCCTTACCCTAAACGTTATCCGAAATTCTCTCACCTCGGCAAGAACCTGGAGATCGTGATCAACAAGGCGCTGAAAGAAGAGAACCCGGAAAAACGCCAGGGGTTCGCCAATGCCGTGGCCTACTATATGAAGCTGGCCTACAGCAACTGGCACAAGGAAACCGTTCATGACGACGCTATCCAGAGCGAGCTCACCAATCTTACCCAGGGTCAGCTCACGTTCACCAATACTCCGTATGTCCGCCAGCAGCGTCATACAGAAGGAAGGGACAGAGACCGTGGCGGATATGGCGATTACCGCAACAAACGTGGCGGCGGCGGTGGCGGAAAGAGCTACCAGCAGCGCGATAACAGAGGCGGTGGCGGTAATAATAACCGGAATGACCGCAACGACCGTAACGATCGCAATGACCGTAGCGGCGGGAAATTCAAGAAAAGATACAAGTAAGTTCTCCTGAAATAATTTTGCAAAAGTTGATCATACGAATGATCAACTTTTTTGTTTAACCTGTCATCTTAATCAACTCAACCAATAGCAATGCCTTCCTTTGAAGTTACCGGTGGTAAAAAACTCAGCGGGTCAATTGTGCCTCAGGGCGCCAAGAACGAAGCCTTACAGATCCTCAGCGCTGTTCTGCTCACTCCCGAAAAAGTGACCATCACCAATATTCCGGACATCCTTGACGTGAACCTGCTCATTGAGCTGCTTGCCGATATGAATGTAAAAGTGGAAAGGCCGCAAAGAGATACCTGCATCTTCCAGGCAGATGATGTGAATATCGACTACCTGCACAGCGAAGCTTACCGCAAAAAAAGCGGACAGCTCCGTGGATCCGTGATGCTCGCAGGCCCGCTCCTGGCGCGCTTCCGCAAAGCATTCATCCCAAAGCCCGGTGGTGATAAGATCGGCCGCCGCAGGCTGGATACGCATATCATCGGATTTGAAAAGCTGGGCGCGGAATTCACCTACCATCCGGAAGATGGATTCTTCCACCTCACTGCCCCCAACCTCAAAGGCGCATACCTGTTGCTGGATGAACCCTCGGTTACCGGAACTGCCAATATCATCCTCGCCGCAGTGATGGCAAAAGGCACCACAACTATTTATAATGCAGCCTGCGAACCTTATGTGCAGCAACTCTGCCGTATGCTAACGCGTATGGGCGCCCGAATTCAGGGCATCGGCAGCAATCTCCTCACTATCGAGGGGGTTGACTACCTCGGTGGAACCGAGCACCGCATGCTGCCCGACATGATCGAGATCGGCTCCTTCATCGGACTGGCCGCTATGACCCAGAGCGATATCACCATCAAGAATGTGAGCCTGGAAAATCTCGGCGTGATCCCCGATAAATTCCGCCAGCTCGGTATCCATATGAATTTTGTGGGCGATGATATTCATGTGCCTGCGCAGGACCTGTACGAGATCCAGACCTTCCTGGACGGTTCCGTGCTCACCATCTATGATCATCCCTGGCCCGGCTTTACACCTGACCTGCTCAGCATTGTGCTTGTAGTGGCCACACAGGCCAGAGGCTCTGTGCTTATTCACCAGAAAATGTTCGAGAGCCGCCTGTTCTTTGTTGACAAACTCATAGATATGGGCGCGCAGATCATCCTTTGCGATCCCCACCGTGCAGCCGTTATCGGCCTTGGCAGGGAGCAGAACCTCAGGGGCATCACCATGAGCAGCCCGGATATACGCGCTGGTGTATCATTGCTCATTGCCGCACTGAGCGCTGAAGGCAGGAGCACAATCCAGAATATAGAACAGATCGACCGTGGCTACCAGCATATCGACGATCGTTTACGCGCACTGGGCGCAGATATCAAAAGAATATAATTTCTTTGCACTTTATACCTCCTTATGGCTTTTGATCCACAAAACAAGATCATCATCATCACCGCGCCCTCCGGTGCAGGCAAAACTTCCATCACGCATTACCTGCTGGAAAAATACCCGCACCTCAGCTTTTCCATCTCCGCTGCCACCCGTAAACCGAGGGGCAATGAAACACATGGAAAAGATTATTATTTTCTGAGTGAGGAAGACTTCCAGCAGAAGATCCAGAACCAGGATTTCGTGGAATGGGAGATGGTATACGAAGGAAAATACTACGGGACCCTTAAATCGGAGCTGGAACGAATCTGGAATAACAACCAGGTACCCGTACTGGATATCGATGTAAAAGGCGCTATCCACGTTCAGCAACAATATCCCGAAACTACATTATCCCTTTTTATCGAGCCACCCTCCGTGGATGAACTGAAGAAAAGACTCCAGAGCCGCGGCACGGAAACGGAAGACAGCCTGGCTGCCAGGGTCAACAAAGCTTCTTACGAAATTTCGTTCAAACATCATTTCCACCGGATAGTGATCAACGATCACCTGCCCAGGGCAAGGGAGGAAGCTGCCGGCATTATTGAAGATTTTCTGGAACTGTAGAAACTATTTCACACGTAACAGCGTTAGAATCTTTCGGGTACATATTATTTTATGTAATACCCTTTGGTTTATATAAATTCGTATACCAAGTATGAGTGTAGCTGTTATAATCATCATCTGCGTAGCGATACTTTTTATTGCTTACTTTTCCGGCATTGAGGTGGCATTCACTTCAGCTAACCGCCTCAACGTGGAACTGAAAAGAACACAGGGAGCCAGCGGCATCGCTTTCCTGAGCAGCCTCTATGATAACCCATCCCGCTTCATCGGTACCAATATCGTTGGTTTCAATTTCTTCCTGGTAGTGGCCATTCTGTTCGGAAGTTCAGGCTGGACCCAACTGATCCATTTCCTGGGACTGAACGACGATATGAACCTGGTAGTGGTGATGCGCCTGGGCTGTGAGATCCTCTTCTCCTGGATCGTGGTGATCATATTCTGCGAGTTTATACCCAAGGCCATTTTCCGCGCAAAAGCAGACAGCGCCCTTTCTTTTTCCGCCCGCTCCGGACTGCTGGCCCTGATGGACGGCATATTCAACTGGGTGGCGGAACTTTTCTCCAGGCTTTCCATCTTCATCCTGAACGTGATCTTTGATATGAGGATCGATAAGAAGAAGGAAATGTTCTCCCGCTCCGATCTGGATCACTTTGCACAACAGAATACTGATCAGCATAGCCTGGAACACCAGGACCTGAAAACAGAGCTCTTCCGGAATGCCATGAGCCTTCCGAAAGTAAAGATCCGCGACTGCCTCGTTCCCCGTAAGGAGATCGTAGCCGTGGAGCTCAATTCAACCATCGAGCAGGCAAGAAAAACATTTGTTGAAACCAAACTCAGCAAACTGGTCGTATATGAAGGTAATATAGATCAGATCGTGGGGTATATCCACCAGCTGGATCTTTTCAAAGCTCCTGCAACGGTGAAGCAGATCCTGCTGCCGATCCCCGCTATTCCCGAAAGCATGAACGTAACTGACCTTATCAACAAGTTCACGCGTGAAAGGAAAAGCATTGCCTGGGTGGTGGACGAATTCGGTGGAACAGCCGGCATTGTTACCATGGAAGACCTGCTGGAAGAGATCTTTGGTGAGATCCGTGATGAATACGATACAGAGGAATTTGAAGAGAAGAAGATCTCCGACGACGAATATATTCTCTCAGGCCGGCTGGAGCTGGATCACCTGCGTGAAAAATACGACCTGCAGTTCCCGGAAAACGATTCGGAAACCCTGTCTGGCTTTATCATTCATCAGCATGAAACGATCCCCAAACTGAAAGAACGTATTATAATCGGGCATTATGAGTTTGAAGTATTGAACGTGAGCGATACCCGCATTGAAATGGTCCGTCTCAAGATCCTTCACATCTGATGCTTTAGTAAATCACTACTCATTAACAGGTTTATTGCGTAATCCATCGCTAATACCCTTAAATTTGCCCCGCTTTTCATGTTGATCAGCGAACTAATTGATGGCACTATCATTTTTAAAAAAGAGAGCTTCTGAAGAAAATGAGATGACCTTTGTGGATCATCTGGAAGCGTTGCGCTGGCATATCATGCGTTCCCTGCTGGCCATCATCGCGGGAGCGATCGTGATGTTCGTGTATATCGACTGGATCTTCGATAATGTGATCACCGCACCCCTGCAGGCAAATTTCATCACTTATACCGCCCTCTGTCAGTTCAGCGAATGGCTGGGAGCCGGTCAGGCATTATGCCTTCCTCCGCCTAACCATGTTGAGTTGCAGACCACCACTTTCGGTTCACAGTTCATGAGCAGCATCACTATCGCCATTGCAGGCGGGTTCATTGTTGCTTTTCCTTATATTTTCTGGGAGATCTGGAAATTCATAAAACCTGCGCTCACACCTAAAGAACTGAAAAGCACCAGGGGGTCCATCTTCTGGGTATCACTGTTCTTTTTCCTGGGTGTGGCATTCGGCTATTTTTTACTGGCACCGTTTACATTCAGCTTCCTCATGAACTATACCCTCGGTACAAAGGGTATTCTGACAGCCAGGCCTACCCTGGCGGATTACATGGAGAACCTGGTTGATATCATCATCGGATCCGCCATTGCATTCCAGCTACCGGTAGTATCTTATGTGCTTACGCGCATCGGACTGGTAACCCCCAAATTCCTGCGTACGTACAGGAAATATGCTTACGTGGCCATCCTGGTGATTGCCGCCATCATCACTCCAAGCCCTGACTGGATGAGCCAGATGATAGTATTCCTGCCTCTCTGCGCATTGTATGAGTTCAGCGTGATCATCTCCGCACGCGTGTTCAAAAGACAGCAGGAGAAAGACAGGAACTGGCAATAATCCCTAACATTGCAACTTATCAAACTTGTCATATGTCTTCATTCAATCTTTCTTTACCAGTTGCCATTGGTTGCGACCATGCCGGTTATGAGTATAAAACTGCCATCGTAAAATGGCTGAACGAAAAAGGTCACCAGGTAGCCGATATGGGCGTATACGAAAATAAATCAGTTGATTACCCTGATTACGCACACCCTGTTGCCGATGCGGTGGAGAAAGGCGAAGCGGCCTTCGGTATCCTCATCTGCGGAAGTGCCAACGGCGTTGCCATCACCGCCAACAAGCACCAGGGCATCCGTGCCGGGCTTGCCTTTGAAACCGATGTGGCGAAGCTCATCCGTCAGCACAACGATGCCAATGTGATCTGCATTCCCGCACGTTTTGTTTCCCTTGATTATGCCATCAATATGGTGAACCTGTTCATTGAAACGCCGTTTGAAGGCGGCAGGCACCAGACCCGCGTTAATAAGATCGCCTGTTCTTAACGGATCAGCGCTCCCCAATAAAACGTAAGAGGCCAGACTTTTCAGTCCGGCCTCTTGCGTTTTATTTCGCTGTGCCCAGTCGCAGACTATTTGTTATACCGTTTATTTTTCAATAACCAGGCGGCAGTCTGATAATACGCAATCGCCTGTTCCGCCAAACTATCGGTGACGGTCATACGAACAGAATTACCGGTTACATAATCCGGCCTGAACTGCTCTACCTGCTGCACAGGGGATTGTATCACCAACTGATCGTTGCGCAGGTATCCCAGTCCCTGGTAAGTACTGATCAGTGCCCGCTCCCTTCCTGCCGGTAAAGCAAAAATATCCTGCCCGAAGAACCTGGAACGGTAATTGAATTTCAGCAATCCCAATATCGTGGGCGCAATATCTATCTGCGCTGTAAGCCGCTCATATTGCTGCGGTTTGATATTCGCAGGGCTATAGATCAGCATGGGGATATGATAACCCGTCACCGGCAACTCAACACTGCCGGCACTTCCCGCGCAATGATCAGATACGATCACAAATACAGTGTTATTGAACCAGGGTTTTGCAGCTGCATCGCGGAGGAATTTGCCGATCGCATAATCCGTATATTTCACAGCACCTTCACGGCACTGTGTAGCCGAAGGAATATCGATGCGGCCATCGGGATATGTGTATGGCCGGTGATTGGAAACCGTCATGATCTGAGAGAAGAAAGGCTTCTGTTGCTGGTAATTCTCATCCAGCTTTTTCAATGCCAGCGAAAAAAGGTCTTCATCGGCCACACCCCAGATATTTGCATAGTGGATCTCTTCAGGTTTTAACGCGCTTCTGTCTATCACTTCATATCCGTTGGCAGTGAAGAATGCATTCATATTATCGAAATATCCATAACCTCCGTAGATGTATTGTGTAATATACCCCTTGGATTGAAACACACTTCCCAAAGAGAAAAGATTTCCATTGTCGGGGCGCTTCACAACACTTTGTCCGGGTGTTGGAGGAATGGATAAAGACAATGCTTCCAATCCACGCACAGTGCGTGTTCCACTCGCATACAGGTTTTTGAAGAAGATGCTTTTTTCAGAAAGGCTATCCAGGCATGGAGTGATCTGCTGCTGGTTGCCGAACGCTTTCATGAAGCTGGCGCTCAGGCTTTCCACGCTGATCATCACCACATTCATTTTCTTTTCAGGCTCATTATAATTGATCTGCCTTTCAAGATTGAAGGGATCATTACTGGTGAACTGGCTGTTTGGGGCAGACAGTTGTTCTCTCATGATCCTGAATGCCTCTTCATCTTTCAATGATTTGTAGTAACGCTGAAAATCCAGCTCATTGTTATGGAAGGCTGCCGCGAATTCAAACAGGCCATTGCCTGCCAATTCATTGGCATAAGCGTTATCGCTGAATTTTTTCAAATGATTGTCTAGCGAGAAAGTGGTGATGGCGGGTAATAACAGCAAACAGGCCGCAATGAAAGTGCGTTTGCCGAACCGCATGCTGGTGCTGGAGGAGGTCCTGATCACATTCCGGCTACTGTAAAGGATGAGAAAGGTCAGCACCAGCACAACTGATATGATCCAACCCAGGGGATAAGACTCCCTGATATTGCCTACCACTTCATTCGTATAGATCAGGTAATCCACTGCTATGAAATTATACCGGCCGGAAAATTCATTCCAGAAGAACCATTCACTAACGGCATTGAACAGCAGCAGGAACACCACCAGTCCGAAATCCACGAATAATACCGCCCTTCTCCACTTATGCCTGTATTCGCGGCCTTTCCAGGCCAGGAAAAGGAAGATCAAAAGTCGCAGGATCACCAGTCCGATCACAGTCTTCCGCAGATCGGCATTGAAGTCTGCAGGTACCAGCTGTGTAAAGATCAGCACGAGGATCAGCGCCACATACAACAGCGCGGACCATTTCCAGGCTTTGGGGTGATAGGCTTTTTCATTGGTGAACCAGATATGCAATACAAAGGGGATGATGATGTAGGAGCTCACGGCCAGGTCGTACAGCAAGCCGATCCCAAATACGCCCAGCACATTTTTCAGGTTCCAGTCGAACACATCATGCACGCGGATCAGCAAGGCCAGCCGGGTAGTAAAAGTGATGGAGAGATAAACCAGGATCAATAAATAAATGAGCCCGTACCGGCATTGAAGTCCTTTGCCGATCAGCAGTCGCAATCGTTGCATATTGGGGTACCTTGTTTGGGTTAAAGTTGAAAAGGTAACGTAAAAGTAATCTGCAATATTTGCAGATCACCTTTGGAAAACAAGATAAATTCCTGAACCCCTACAAAATGGGAAAGATTTATTCCATGATCCGGCTGAACGGCTAAAAACTCCGTCTGAATAGTATGGGAGCCATAAAAAAAGCCGGCCAGGAAATACCCGGACCGGCTAAAAAAAATCTGGCGCGGTTTTACCAACCCAGCAAATATGCGAAGATGAGCGGGGCTACGATGGTAGCATCGCTTTCAACGATGAATTTCGGTGTATGGATATCCAGTTTCCCCCAGGTGATCTTCTCGTTGGGCACAGCGCCTGAATAAGATCCGTAAGAAGTAGTGGAATCGGAGATCTGGCAGAAGTAGCTCCAGAACGGAACATCATGCCATTCCAGGTCCTGGTACATCATGGGTACTACGCAGATGGGGAAGTCACCGGCAATACCGCCACCGATCTGGAAGAAGCCAACGCCTTTGCCACCGCTGTTCTGGCGGTACCAGTCGGCCAGCCAGACCATGTACTCGATACCACTCTTCATGGTAGTGGCTTTCATTTCGTTTTTGATCACGTAAGAAGCAAAGATATTGCCCATGGTGCTGTCTTCCCATCCACCAACTACGATGGGCAGGTTCTTTTCAGCAGCGGCAACCATCCAGCTGTCTTTCGGATCGATCTCGTATCCTTCTTCCATCACTTTGCTCAGCAACAGTTTGTACATGAACTCGTGTGGGAAATATCTTTCACCTGCAGCGTCAGCATCTTTCCAGAGTTTGGCGATATGCTGTTGAATTTTGCGGAAAGCTTCTTCTTCAGGGATGCAGGTATCGGTCACGCGGTTAAGTCCTTTTTCCAGCAGTTCAAATTCCTGCTCAGGAGTAAGATCACGGTAGTTGGGGATCCTCCTGTAATGGCTGTGGGCCACAAGGTTCATAATATCCTCTTCCAGGTTGGCCCCTGTGCAGCTGATGATATGAATTTTATCCTGACGGATCATCTCGGCCAGTGAAACACCCAGCTCCGCAGTACTCATGGCGCCAGCGAGGGTCACCATCATTTTTCCACCTTCCAGCAAGTGGGTTTCATAGCCTTTAGCAGCATCTACCAGCGCCGCCGCATTGAAGTGACGGTAATGATGCTGAATAAATTGTGAGATTGGTCCTTTGCTCATGATCTTATGATTGGTTTTATGGCGGCAAAGGTAACATAATTGGCACAATCGCCGGCCCCAAAACAAAAGTCCTTCCGCTAGTGCGAAAGGACTCATCTTTCCAACTAAAACCAACTAAAACTGCGATTGATCAGGAGATCTTGATTTTTTTGAAAGTCTGCCAGCCCTGCATACCGCTTGATTTCAGAACAAGCATCTGGTCTGCACTCTGCAGTGTGATATAGTAATTTGTATTGTCGTCTGCCGAAATTTCGAAGAGGTCTGTGATCCAGAAATCCTGGTAGTTCTTCTTCAGGTCAGCCAGCAATGTGATAGGCAGTTGACCGGAAATGATATTCCTTGTTACAGCTACCAGCTCGCCCGCCTCACGATAGTAAGCGAACATCACCTGTCCATTTAAACGGAATGTAACTTTTGAGATTGATTTGCCTTCTTCCCAGTTCACATCCTGTGCACCGGCGAATTGATTGTTGAAGGAGCGGAGAATATTTTCATTGATTTCTCCGGTATGGGCGAAGCTGCTCAAAGCAACCATCATCATAAAGATGCCCATTAAAATACTCTTTTTCATGTTTGACTTGTTATAAAGATTGATTGTACTCTTTTGGTGTGTTCTGCAGGGTACCGGTCTCTAATTATAAGACGCAACCCTTTTATTTATGTTACAGGAACAGCACAAAATTAATCACGGAATCCGCGCCTTAAAGTGAATATTGACCAATGGCAGCTTTTTATGCAAATACAACTGCCACAACACCACGAAACATTTGAAAAGCAATTCCGGAAGCGCTGAAAGCCGCAACAGTTCTCATCTTGCTCCGAATCGCCAAGTTTTTCTTAATGTGTAGTTAACCCAACGTTAAATTGGATCATAGTAAAGCTTACCCTGTCAAAGGCGCGTCAGCGTTTTGGTAAGCGCTGCAAAAAACAGTAAATTGTTACGTGAATTTTTTAGCACACGCATATCTCTCATTCGACAGGCCAGACATTCTGATTGGCAATATGATCAGTGATTTTGTGAAAGGGAAAAAGAAGTTCGGTTTTACCATTGGTATTCAGAAAGGCATCGCCCTTCATCGTGATATCGATGCGTTTACAGATGCACACCCTGTAGCAAGAGCGGCCGCCGATATTTTCAGGCCGGTTTACAGATTGTACAGTCCTGCATTTATCGATGTTGCCTTTGATCATTTCGTGGCAAACGACCCGCAGCTGTTCACAGATGAAAGTCTCCTTGATTTTTCGCAGGAAGTATACGGTATCCTGGAAAGGCAATATGCGGTACTTCCTCCCAGGTTTCAGCAGATGCTCCCCTACATGCGGTCTCAGAACTGGCTGTACAACTACCGGTTAAGGTCCGGCACCGCCAAC
Source organism: Pseudobacter sp. (assembly GCF_051955275.1). Lineage (NCBI taxonomy): Bacteria > Pseudomonadati > Bacteroidota > Chitinophagia > Chitinophagales > Chitinophagaceae > Pseudobacter > Pseudobacter sp. Next base: position 70,869 of record NZ_JBQCGW010000261.1, read on the forward strand.
AGTTTTGAAGGTCTGGTAAGAAGATCGGCCTATCTGCAGGACAGCCATCCGGCCTTTGACATCTTTGAAGCTAATTTTACCCAGTTACAGGACTATTACAACCGTTTCTTTCCAGACCTCCGCGCCTATGCCAGCGGAAGGCTGCTTCAGCTTGACGGGGAATAACTTTTAACCTTATTTTATTATTCCTTTTCAAACAGCCCAACCGGATATCGTCTGCCGCTCGTACCTTAATGGAAATTTTTTCCGCTTCTAAACAATTACTTTTGCGGCTCAAATCAATGCATTAAGCTATGAAGTACAGGATGATCATCTTCCTTTTGTGCACAGGAATTGTGACAGCTACCGGCCAGACCAGGCCACCTGCCGTTGATAAGTCCCCCATGGATATGAGTTACTTTCCATGTAATTACCCCGTTCTGCGCATCCAGAACAAGATCACTGAACCCCTTTGCGCCAGAGTGGTGTACAGCCGCCCCCAGAAAAATGGCCGCAGCGTGTTCGGAGAACTGGTGGAATATGGAAAGATCTGGAGGCTGGGCGCCAATGAAGCCACTGAAATTGAATTATACAAAGACGCAAAGGTCAAAGGAAATAAACTGAAGAAAGGCAGGTACACCATGTATGCCATTCCCGTACAGGATAAATG